>NZ_JBHVUQ010000025.1:0-61602 GCF_042884105.1 Streptomyces sp. NPDC058157 | reverse complement strand
CCTGGGAGCGGATGACGTCACGGACGGAGACGATGCCCACCGGGCCGCCGTCCTCCAGCACGACCAGGTGCCGGAAGCCGCCGACGGCCATCGCCTCGGCGGCTTCCGCCACGGTGGCCTCGGGGGTGCAGAAGACGACGTTGTTCGTGGTGTGCGCGCCCACCGACTCCCGGTCGGGGTCGTGGCCGGCGCCGATCGAGTTGAGGATGTCGCGCTCGGTGAGGATGCCGATGCCGCTGTGGTCGGGGTCGAGGACGACGGCCGCCCCGACCCGGCGGCCGGACATCAGGCAGGCCGCCTGACGGAGGGTATGGGCAGGTCCGAGGGTGAGGATCACGGTGCTCATGGCGTCACGGACGAGCATGAAGAGAACCACCTCCTGGGTGAGTCCCGCTTCGAGAACCGCTTCACAAGCGCACAAGCGGGGGGGTCCCAGATTCCCACGCATACGCAGCGTCATCAAGGGGGCGCGCTGAGCGCACGCCCCCGCGCGCCGGGATCAGGCGGAGGGGCGCAGGAAGCCCAGCATCTCGCCGTGCAGCAGCCCGTTCGAGGCGGCCGCGTTGCCGCCGTGCACCCCGTCCACGCCGTCGATGCTCGTGAACCGGCCACCCGCCTCCTGGACCACGACCGCGAGGGCCGCCATGTCCCACAGGTTCAGCTCCGGCTCGGCGCACAGGTCCAGGGAGCCCTCGGCGACCATCATGTACGGCCAGAAGTCCCCGTAACCGCGCGTGCGCCAGCAGGCGCGGGTCAGCTCCAGGAACCCGGGCAGCCGGCCCAGCTCCTCCCAGCCGGTCAGGGAGGAGAAGGCGAACGAGGCGTCGGCCAGGGAGGCCACCTTCGAGACGCCGATCGGGCCCGCGGGCTCGCCCAGCGCGCCGCCCGCGAAGGCGCCCCCGCCCTGCGAGGCCCACCAGCGGCGGCCCAGCGCCGGGGCCGACACCACGCCGACGACCGGTCGGAACACGCCGTCCTCGCCCTCCTCCATGAGGGAGATCAGGGTCGCCCACACGGGTACCCCGCGCACGTAGTTCTTCGTCCCGTCGATCGGGTCCACGACCCAGCGGCGCGGGCCCTCGCCCTTGAGCCCGTACTCCTCGCCGAGGATCGCGTCGTCCGGCCGCGCGGCCAGGATCCCGGCCCGGACGATCTCCTCGGCGGCCTGGTCGGCCTCGCTCACCGGGGTCATGTCCGGCTTCGTCTCCACCTTGAGGTCGAGGGCACGGAACCGCTGCATGGTCGCGGCGTCCGCCGCGTCGGCGAGTTCGAGGGCGAGGCGCAGGTCGTCGTCATACGTGGACATGCCCGAACAGTACCGAGAGTCCACCGGCCCGGCGAACGGCGTCCACGGTACGGCCGGGAGGCGCCCTTGACAGGATCTGGCGGTCCGTCAAATCTTGCGGGAGAGCCAGGCCCGGTGACCGCCGGCCGGCGTGAGCGGCGGGGGAGGCGACGGATGTCGGCGGCCCGGGAATCCTTGCTGGAAGCGGCCGAAGCGGCGCTGTGCGCCCGCCCCTGGCCGGCCGTGCGGATGGTGGAGGTCGCCAACGCCGCCGGGGTCTCGCGGCAGACCCTCTACAACGAGTTCGGCGGCAAGGAGGGCCTCGGCCGGGCCCTGGTGCGCCGCGCGGCCGACTGGTACCTCGACGGGGTGGACCGCACGCTGGCCGCCGCCCCGCCCGGGCACACCGCCGGGGAGCGGCTCGCGGCGGTCGCCGAGTGGACCGTGGGGGCCGCCCGCGCGCGGGCCCTCGTACGGGCCCTGCTGACCGGGGCCTGGGACCCGGCCCTGCCCGCCCCGCCCCCGGCCGGGAGCCGGTACGCGGTCGGGCCGGGTGAGCTGACCCGGGCCGCCCGCGACCGGGCCGCCGCCGCGCTGCCGCAGGAGCCGCCCCGCCGCTGCGAGCTCGCCGTCCGGCTCGCGCTGTCCTACGTGGTCGCCCCGGGGGAGGAGCCGGGGGAGCGGGATCTGCTGCGGCTGCTCAGTGGGCCGAGCCGGAGAGCTGCAGGCCGATGACGCCCAGGATGACCAGCGTGATCGAGACGAGCTTGAGGGTGGAGACCAGGTCCCCGAGGAAGACCATGCCGTAGATGGCGGTCCCGGCCGCGCCGATGCCCGTCCACACCGCGTACGCCGGGCCCACGTCCAGCTTCTTGAGGGCCAGGGTCAGCAGGCCGAAGCTGCCGAGCGCGAAGCACGCGAAGGCGATCGTCGGCCACAGCCGGGTGAACCCGTGGGACAGCTTGAGGCAGACCGCGAAACCGGTCTCCAGGATTCCCGCGACCACGACCAGCAGCCACGCCATGTCGAATGCCTCCCCGCCTCAGGTGACATCGCGTCACGTGGTGGGATTATGCATTTACCAGACCGGGCGTGACGCAAACCCCGCCGGACGATCAGTCGCCTTCGCGGCGCTCGCGCGTCCCCAGCAGCCGGCGCAGCGAGTACAGCCGCGCCGGATCCGCGTGGCCGTCCTCCACCCATCGGTCCAGCGCGCAGTCCGGCTCGTCGTGGCTGCACGCCCGCGGGCACTCCTCCGTGCCCGGCACCAGGTCCGGGAAGGCGAGCACCACCCGCGAGGGGTCCACGTGGTGCAGGCCGAAGGAGCGCACGCCCGGGGTGTCGATGACCCAGCCGTCCCCGGAGGGCAGCGGCAGGGCCAGGGCCGAGGTGGTCGTGTGGCGGCCGCGGCCGGTGACCGCGTTGACGTGGCCGGTGGCCCGCTGGCGGCCCTCGCCGACCAGCGAGTTCACCAGCGTGGTCTTGCCCACGCCCGAGTGGCCGACGAAGGCGGTGATCCGGCCCTCCAGCCGCTCCCGGACCCGCTCGGCGGCGTCGCCCGTCGCCAGCTCCTCGCGGTTGGTCACCACGTAGTTCAGACCGAAGGTCGAGTAGACCTCCAGGATCTTGTCCGCCGAGGTCAGGTCCGACTTGGTGAGCACCAGCAGGGGCTCCAGCCCCGCGTCGTACGCCGCCACCAGACAGCGGTCGATCATCCGGGGCCGCGGCTCCGGGTCCGCCAGGGCCGTCACGATGGCCAGCTGGTCGGCGTTGGCGACGACCACCCGCTCGTACGGGTCGTCGTCGTCCGCGGTGCGCCGCAGGACGGACTTGCGGTCCTGGATCCGCACGATCCGGGCGAGGGTGTCCTTCTTGCCGGACAGGTCGCCGACGAGCGACACGTGGTCGCCGACCACAGCCGCCTTGCGGCCCAGCTCGCGGGCCTTCATGGCGGTGATCTTGCGATCGTCGACCAGGCAGGTCAGCCGGCCCCGGTCGACGGTGAGGACGAAGCCGTCGGCGGCGTCCTCGTGCTTGGGCCGGATGTTGGTCCGCGCCCGGTTGCCCTTGGGGTTCGGGCGCTGGCGGATGTCGTCCTCGTCGGTGTGCTTGCCGTACCTGCGCATGACCGGGCCCCTACGCTCCCGCTCCCGCATCCGCCCCGGAGAGCATGTCCGTCCACATCTTCGGGAAGTCGGGCAGCGTCTTGGCGGTCGTCGCCACGTTCTCGATCTCCACGCCCTTCACGGCCAGGCCGATCACCGCGCCCGCCGTGGCCATGCGGTGGTCGTCGTAGGTGTGGAAGACCCCGCCGTGCAGCGGGCGCGGGCGGATGTGCAGCCCGTCCGCCGTCTCGGTGACGTCGCCGCCGAGCTCGTTGATCTCCTTGGTGAGCGCGGCCAGCCGGTCCGTCTCGTGCAGCCGCAGGTGGGCCACCCCGCGCAGGGTCGACGGGGAGTCGGCCAGGGCCGCCACCGCGGCGATGCCCGGGGTCAGCTCGCCGACCTCGCCCAGGTCCACGTCGATGCCGTGGATCCGGCCGGTGCCGGTGAAGACCAGGCCCGCGTCGGTCAGCTCGCAGGAGCCGCCCATCTCGGTGAAGATCCGGCGCAGCTCGTCACCGGGCTGCGTGGTGCGGCGCGGCCAGTCCGGGATGGTGACCGTGCCGCCGGTGATCAGCGCCGCCGCCAGGAAGGGCTGGGCGTTGGACAGGTCCGGCTCGACGACCAGGTCGCGGCCCAGCAGCGCGCTCGGCGCGACCCGCCACATGTTCTTCTCGCCCCCGGCCTCGGGGGTGTCGACCTGGGCGCCCGCCGCGCGCAGCATCTCCACCGTCATCCGGATGTGCGGCATCGACGGCAGGGTCGCACCGGTGTGCCGGACCTCGACGCCCTGGTTGAAGCGGGGGGCGGACAGCAGCAGCGCCGAGACGAACTGCGAGGAGTTCGAGGCGTCGATCTCGACCGTGCCGCCCTCCAGGGCGCCACCGCCGTGGACGGTCAGCGGCAGCGCGCCGCGGCCGTCGTCCTCGATCCGGGCGCCCAGGGCGCGCAGGGCGTTGATGACCTCGCCGAGCGGGCGCTCGTAGGAGCGCGGGTCCCCGTCGAAGCGGATGTCGCCGGCGGCCAGGGTGGCGACGGGCGGCAGGAAGCGCATGACCGTGCCCGCGTTGCCGACGTCGACGGTGGCCGGACCGTGCAGGGCCGCCGGGATGATCCGCCAGGCCTCGCCGCCAGCGCCCGCCCCGGCGGAGCTGGAGGAGACCGTCTCCTCGATGCCGACGCCCAGGGCGCGCAGCGCGTCCGACATCAGCTGCGAGTCGCGCGAGCGCAGCGGACGGCGCACCCAGCCCGGCTCGGCGGCCAGGGCGGCGAGCACGAGGGCGCGGTTGGTGACCGATTTGGACCCCGGCACGGTGACGGTGGCGTGGACGGCGCCCTCGGCGAGCGGAGCGGGCCAGAGGGGGTGGAGCGCGGGGGTCTCGGTCATGGCCCCCACTTTAGTGGCTCCCCGCCACCCCGGATCTTGATCGCTCCCGCGTCTCACAGGCCGAGCAGCCAGCGCCCGCCGCCCACCAGGCAGCACAGCGCGACCGTGTGGAAGAAGCCCAGCCAGACCACCGGGTGCAGGTGCGTGAGCCGCCCCAGCTGGTCGGCGTCGGAGTCCGGGGCCCCGCCCCCGCGCCGCTTGCGCTGGAGCTCGAAGACCGGACGCACCCCGCCCAGCAGCAGGAACCACACCACCGCGTACGCGAACACCGCCTGCACCGGCTCCGAGGCCAGCCAGGACACCAGCACGAACGCCGCCCCGGCCAGCACCACCGTCAGCACCCCGTACGCGTTGCGGACCCGCACCAGCAGCAGCGCCAGCAGCGCGGTCGCCGCCCACAGCAGCACCGTGATCCGGTGCGCCGACAGCAGCGCCGCCCCGCCCAGGCCCAGCAGCGAGGGCGCCGTGTACCCGGCGGCGGCCGTCAGGACCATCCCGATCCCGGTCGGCTTGCCCCAGCTGACGGTCACCCCGCTGGTGTCCGAGTGCAGCCGGATCCCCTCCAGCCGGCGGCCGCTCAGCCGGGCCACCAGCCCGTGGCCGCCCTCGTGCGCGATGGTGATCGCGTTGCGGGCCGGCAGCCACAGCGGCCGCCAGGCCACGACGGCCAGGGCGGCCAGGCCGGCGGCGGCCACCAGCCATGCGGCCGGCGCGGTCTGTATCCCGGTCAGCCGGTCCCAGAGACCGGCGGTGCTGCTGCTGTCCATGGAGTGGCGCACTCCTTGCGGTGGGGGGCGGTGCTCGTGGCAGTGTGTCAGCCATGTGCGGAAGGTTTGCGGCCGGTCGGACGCCGGAGGAGCTGGCGGGGATATTCGGCATCGAGCGGTGGGAGCCCGAGGAGACCCTGGCCCCCGACTTCAACGTGGCGCCGACGAAAGAGGTCCACGTGGTCCTCGACCGTCCCCTCAAAGACGCGCGGGACCCGCGCCCGGTTCGCCAGTTGCGGACACTGAAGTGGGGCCTGGTCCCCTCCTGGGCCAAGAACCCCGAGGGCGCCGCCCGGATGATCAACGCCCGGTCCGAGACCCTGCACGAGAAGCCCTCCTTCCGGCGCCCCTTCGCCCAGCGGCGCTGCATCGTCCCCGCCGACGGCTACTACGAGTGGGTCACCGCCCACGACGAACGGCAGCTGGAGGTGGAGGGCAAGAAGAAGCGGGCCCGCAAGCAGCCCTACTTCGTGCTCCCCGCCGACGGCTCCGTCTTCGCGATGGCCGGGATCTACGAGTTCTGGCGGGACGCCACCCTGCCCCCCGACCACCCGCAGGCCTGGTGGGCCACCTGCTCGGTGATCACCGCCGAGGCCGAGACCACCCCGCTGGGCGCCGCCCCCGCCGAGGGGCCGCGCTCCCTGTCCGACATCCACCCCCGGATGCCGCTGATGCTCACCCCGGACCGCTGGGACGCCTGGCTGGACCCCGCCCGCACCGACGAGACCGGGCTGCGCGAACTGCTGGCGCCGCCGCCGGGCGGCCTGATGCGGGCCTACCCGGTCTCCACCGCCGTGAGCAACGTCCGCAACAACGGTCCCGAGCTGCTGGGCGAACTCGAAGCCCCCGAGGAAGGCACGCTGTTCTAGCCCGTGGTGCGCGGTGCCGCGTCCGCCGCCCGGCACGATGGGGGCATGACCACGCGCAGCGAGACCGTCGACACCCCGGCCGGGCAGGCCCGCGTCACCTGGCACACCGCCCGCGCGGCCAAGGCCGTCCTCGCCCTCGGCCACGGCGCCGGCGGCGGGATCGAGGCCCGCGACCTCCAGGCCCTGGCCGCCGCCCTGCCCGCGCACGGGTTCACCGTCGCCCTGGTCGAGCAGCCCTGGCGGGTCGCCGGGAAGAAGGTCGCCGCCGCCCCCAAGGTCCTCGACGAGGGCTGGCGGGGCCTGTGGCCCGGCCTCGCCCGGCCCGGGCTGCCCGTGGTCGTCGGCGGCCGGAGCGCCGGGGCCCGCGTGGCCTGCCGGACCGCCGCGGAACTGGGCGCGGCCGGGGTCCTCGCGCTGGCCTTCCCCCTGCACCCGCCGGGCAAGCCCGAGAAGTCCCGGGCCGACGAGCTGCTGGAGGCCGGCCGGCCCACCCTCGTCCTCCAGGGCGGACGCGACCCCTTCGGGCGCCCCGAGGAGTTCCCCGACGGGGCGTACGAGCTGGTGGAGGTGGCCCACGGGGACCACGGCTTCGCGGTGCCCAAGAAGGCGGACCTCACCCAGGACGAGGCCCTCGCGGTGATCACCGGGGCGGTCGCCCCCTGGCTCGCCCGGCTCCTCGGCTGACCCCCTCGCCACCGACCTGACAGATTCGCCCCGCACCCCCGCGTGATCCCGCTCACCCGACCCGCCCACGGCCGCCGCGAAACCGCCGGATCCCTTGCCGCGCCCGGGAATGCGCGGGCCCGGGCTCCTGTTGTGCCGAGTGTCGGTAAGCAGGGAAAAGACGTCGGAGGAGAGGGAGCGCATGACCCAGGTCATCAGCCAGAACCGTCGGCAGGCCGCTGACCTGGACTGGACGGTCCTTCCGGCGCCCAAGCGCGGCTCGGTTCGAGCGGCGGAGGGCCGGGAAGGTCGACTATTCTCCGATTCGAGCGGATCCGCTTTCGGAGCCGCCACGCTGTCGGAGGAGGTGGGTCCTGTCGCTGGGACCGACGAAGGCCAGGCGCAGGAGACGACCGCTGAGCGCAACGCGCGGTTCGAGCGGGACGCCCTCGGCTACCTCGACCAGATGTACTCCGCCGCCCTGCGCATGACGCGCAACCCGGCCGACGCCGAGGACCTGGTCCAGGAGACGTACGCCAAGGCGTACGCGTCCTTCCACCAGTTCCGCGAGGGCACCAACCTCAAGGCGTGGCTCTACCGCATCCTGACCAACACCTTCATCAACTCCTACCGCAAGAAGCAGCGCGAGCCGCAGCGCAGCGCCGCGGAGGAGATCGAGGACTGGCAGCTGGCGCGCGCCGAGTCGCACATGTCGACCGGTCTGCGTTCGGCCGAATCGCAGGCGCTCGACCACCTGCCGGATTCCGATGTGAAGGAGGCCCTCCAGGCCATTCCCGAGGAGTTCCGCATCGCGGTCTATCTTGC
This sequence comes from Streptomyces sp. NPDC058157, assembly GCF_042884105.1. Taxonomy (NCBI): domain Bacteria; kingdom Bacillati; phylum Actinomycetota; class Actinomycetes; order Kitasatosporales; family Streptomycetaceae; genus Streptomyces; species Streptomyces sp. NPDC058157. The sequence goes on along the minus strand of NZ_JBHVUQ010000025.1, from coordinate 53,704 downwards.
CGACGTAGAGGGCTTTGCGTACAAGGAGATCGCGGACATCATGGGTACACCCATCGGTACGGTCATGTCCCGGCTGCACCGTGGCCGCCGTCAACTCCGCGGAATGCTGGAGGACTACGCCCGCGAGCGCGGGCTGGTCCCCGCGGGCGCGGGAGAGTCGAACGACCTGAAAGGCTCGGGCTCATGAGCTGCGGAGAGCCGCACGAGACGGAGTGCTCCGAGGTCCTGGATCATCTGTACGAGTTCCTGGACCACGAGATGCCCGACAGCGACTGCACCAAGTTCGAGACGCATTTCGGCGAGTGCAATCCCTGTCTGGAGAAGTACGGCCTGGAGCAGGCCGTGAAGAAGCTGGTCAAGCGCTGCTGCGGCTCGGACGACGTACCGACCGACCTGCGTTCCAAGGTCATGGGCCGGATCGAACTGATCCGCTCGGGCCAGGCCGTTCCTGACCACGACGTCACCGCGGACCCCGCCGGCGGCTGATCCGCCGCCCTCTGCAACCGCCCCCGGAAGCACCGTTCATTCACTCGAAGGTGCTAATCCGGGGGCGCCCGTACGGGGCAATACGAAAATGTCCCCCGCTTCGCACGGGGGCCGATTTATTCTCCCCTCGCGGTACCCCTTCCGAAGCGGTACCCGGAATGCACGTCCCAGGGGAGGAGAGCGCCATGCGGGTCCTTCCGCCGGCAGCGCGCGCCTGCGTCCTGGGCGCGGTGCTCGCGGCCGCCGCGTGCGTCACCCCCGCCCTCCGTCCCGGATCCGCCGTGCCCTGGCCGGCCGTGGGACTGCTGGCCGCGCTCTGCCTGGGCTGCGAGGCGGCCCGGGTGCTGCCGCTGCGCGGGCGCGGGGCGCCCGAAGGGACCGGCCCCTTCTTCCCGGTGGTGCTGGCCGCCGTCTTCCTGCTGCCCCCGGCCGCCGCCGCGCTCGTGGCCCTGCCCGGCGGGTTCGCCCAGCCCGCCCCCCAGCGCCCCGTCGCCGTCCGCCGGATCTGGCACGCCGCCCAGCAGGCCGTCGCCGCCTGGGCGGCCGGACGGGCCTACGGGGTCCTGGGCGGCCGCGAAGCCCTCGCCGGGGCGGCCGCCTTCCCGTACGCGCTGCTGCCGGCCGCCGTCGCCGCCGTCGTCTTCTGCCTGGTGCTCACCGCCCTCGACACGGCCGTCCTCGCCGCCGCCGAAGGCCGCCCCGCCACCGGCACGGCCACCGCCACCGCCACGGCCACGGCCACCGCGACCGCCACCGACACCGCCACGGCCACCGACACCGCCACGGCCACCGCGACCGCCACCGCGTCCCGGCGCGGACCGGCCGCGCTCCTGCGGCCGCCGGCCGGGGCGGGCGCCCCGGCCCTCGCCCCCTACTGCCTGCACGGACTCGTCGGCCTGATGATGGCCGTGATGTGGCACAGCCCCTACGGCCCCCCGGCCGCGCTGCTGGTCCTGCTCCCGATGTACATCTCCTGCTGGGTCTTCGCCCAGTACCAGCGCGAACACGCCGCGCACCAGGCCACCATCCGCGCCCTCGTCCAGGCCGTCGACATCAAGGACCGCTACACGCGCGGGCACAGCGAGCGCGTGGGCCAGGCCTCCGAGATGATCGCCCGCGAGCTGGGCATGGCCGACGACCGCCTCGAAGTCGTCCGCATCGCCGGGATCCTCCACGACGTCGGCAAACTGGGCGTGCCGACCCGGCTGCTGCGCAAGAACGGGCCGCTGACGCCCGAGGAGCGCCGGGTCGTCGAACTGCACCCCGAGTACGGGCACGAGATGGTGCGCGGCATCGGCTTCCTCGGCGAGGCCCGCTCGGCGATCCTGCACCACCACGAACGGGTCGACGGCTCCGGCTACCCGTACGGGCTGAGCGGGGAGCAGATCCCGGTGCTGGCCCGGGTGGTGGCGGTGGCCGACTCCTTCGACGCGATGACCTCGACCCGCTCCTACAGCCGGGCCCGGCCGGTGGAGACCGCCCTCGCCGAGCTCCGGCGCTGCGCCGGCTCCCAGTTCGACCCGGCCATGGTGCGGGCCCTGACCTCCGCCGTCGGGCGGCACGGCTGGCACCCCGTGGTCACCTCGGACGAGGACCTCCGGGCCGCCCGGGCCATCGCCGGGGCCGGCACCCGCGGAGCCGGACCGCAGACCCCGCCCGTGATGCCCGCCCAGGGGCGCGAGGCCGCCGGTTCACCTGGACAGGGCAAGGCCGGCGGCCCGTGAGGGCGTTCGCCGGCTGGGCCGTGCGGGGGGCCGCGGCCCTGCTCACCGCGGGCGCGCTGGGACACACCCTGTGGACCGGGGTCGCCGAACCCGGCACCGCCCTCGCCTTCGCCACCCTGATCACCATCGGGGAACTCGCCCGCCGCGACCACCCCGCCGAGGACCGCCGCCCCGCCCCGCTCGGCTCCGCCGGGGCCCTCGCCTACGCCCTGCTCGGCCAGGACGCCGGGCAGCCCACCCACCACGGCGTGCTCCAGACCGTCGCCGTCGTCGTGGCGGCCGCCCTGGCCGGGACCGTCCCGCACATCGCCCGCGGCCACGCCCCCGCCCTCGACCACGTGGCCCGCCGGGTCCTGGCCGTCGCCTTCGCCGCCGCCTGCTTCCAGCCCCTCTACGGCTCCGGCCGCCTCACCCACCGGATCGGCCAGGGACCCTACCTCGTCCTGTTCCTGGTGCTGCTGCTGGGGCTCACCGCCCTGTGCGACGCCGTCCTGGCCGCCGCACTCGCCGCAGCCCGCACCGGCTGGCGCTTCGGACCGCTGCTGCGCGACGAGCTGCGCGCCCAGCTCGGGATCGGCTCCGCCATCTGCGCCACCGGCGTCGTCATGGCGCTCGGCGTGGCCGTGGCCGGCCTGTGGGCCCTGCCGGTGTTCAGCGTCCCGCTGCTGCTGACCCAGCTCTCCTTCCACCGCATCGACGCCGTCCGCACCACCTACCGCCAGACCATCACCTCCCTGGCCCGCGCCACCGAGATCGCGGGCTGCACCGCCCCCGGCCACTCCCGCCGGGTGGCCACCCTCAGCCGCGCCGTCGGCCGGGAGCTGGGGCTCTCCGAGCGGGAGCTCACGGTGCTGGAGTACGCGGCCCTGATGCACGACATCGGGCAGCTCTCCCTCGTCGACCCCGTCCCCGGCGGGGCCACCGCCGAGCTGGCCCCCGACGAGGCCCGCCGGATCGCCGGGCTCGGCGGGGAGGTGGCCCGGCAGACCGGGGTGCCGGCGGAGGTCGCCGTGATCGTGGAACGGCAGGCCGACCCGTACCGGCAGCAGCCCGTCGCCGCCCGGATCGTGCGCGCGGTCAACGCCTACGACGACCTGGCCGGGGACGGCCGTCACCCGGCCGGCTCACTGGCCGCCCTGGAACGCCTCCGCCTGGGCACCGGGCACGACTACCAGCCGGAGGTCGTGGAGTCCCTGGCGAGGGTTCTGGCCAGGGGCGGACGCGGCAGAGTCGTTCCCGCTCCACCGGGGTAACCCATGGGTAATGAGCGGTCGTCCGAGCGGGCATGGTTGGATGCAGTAAGGGGTGTCCGTGAGGGTGTCCGCAGGGCTGAACCGTTGGAGCGGCAGGCGGGAATCGTGAGGATCTTCGGGAAGGTACGGCATCGGCCCTCCGCCTCGTGGCGGCAGGCCACCGACCGCGCGTTCACGCTGATCGGCGACGGTCGGTACGAGGACGCGGGTGCACTGCTGACCAGGGCGGCGGACCTGGAGCCCTGGCTGTCCGAGTCCTGGTTCAACCTGGCCCTTCTCCACAAGTTCCGGCACGACTGGGAGCAGGCGCGGGCCGCCGGCCTGCGCGCCGTCGCCCTGCTGGACCGCGAGACCGGCGCCCCGGACTGGTGGAACGTGGGCATCGCCGCGACCGCCCTCCAGGACTGGCCGCTGGCCCGCCGGGCCTGGCAGGCCTACGGGCTGAAGGTGCCCGGCGACCCCCACAGCACGGCCGGGACGGGCGAGCCGGTGGGCATGGAGCTGGGCAGCGCGGCCGTGCGGCTCTCGCCCGAAGGCGAGGCCGAGGTCGTGTGGGGCCGCAGGCTCGATCCAGCCCGCATGGAGGTCCTGTCCATCCCGCTGCCCTCCTCGGGACGCCGCTGGGGCGAGGTCGTCCTGCACGACGGGGTGCCGCACGGCGAGCGGGTCACCGCGGCCGGGCCCTCGTACCCGGTCTTCGACGAGATCGAGCTGTGGGCGCCCTCCCCCGTGCCGACCTGGGTGGTCCTGCTGGAGGCGGCCACCGAGGAGGACCGCGACGCCCTGGAGCAGCTGGCCTCGGACGCGGGCTTCGCCGCCGAGGACTGGTCCTCGTCCGTGCGGCTGCTGTGCCGGACCTGTTCCGAGAGCTCGATGCCCAGCGGCGAGAACAACGGCGACCACCTCGACCCCCACGACCACAGCGAGCCCGGCCACCCCGGCCCCCTCGGCCACAGGACGGCCGGATCCGGCTCCCTGTGGGTCCCCGAGCGCGAATGCGGCATCGCGGCGCCGGCCGGACTGGTGCGCGGACTGCTCGACGGCTGGGTCGCCGACAGCCCCGACAGCAGGGAGTGGCGGGATCTCGAAGAAGTCTGCTGACCCCGGGCCGTAGGCTGTACGGGCACACCACGGACTTTGAGGGAAGGCGTACGGCGGACATGGCGCAGCAGGAGAACCAGGTGACCCCGATCGACGACGAGGGCTGGGTCGTGGACACCGAGGACTGTGAGGCGCGCGAGCTCGCCCACCGCGAGCGCGGTACGTCCCGCCCCATCACGGTCGTCGGCAACCCGGTCCTGCACCGCGAGTGCAAGGACGTCACCGAGTTCGGCGACGAGCTGGCGCAGCTCATCGACGACATGTTCGCCAGCCAGAAGACCGCCGAGGGCGTGGGCCTGGCCGCCAACCAGATCGGCGTCGACGCCAAGGTCTTCGTCTACGACTGCCCCGACGACGACGGCGTCCGCCACACCGGTGTCGTGGTCAACCCCAAGCTCGTCGAGCTGCCGGCCGGCGCCCGCGTCCTGGACGACTCCAACGAGGGCTGCCTCTCCGTCCCCACCGCCTACGCCTCCCTGGCCCGCCCCGACTACGCCGAGGTCACCGGCCAGGACGCCCAGGGCAACCCGATCAAGGTCCGCGGCACCGGCTACTTCGCCCGCTGCCTCCAGCACGAGACCGACCACCTGTACGGCTACCTGTACATCGACCGCCTCTCCAAGCGCGACCGCAAGGACGCGCTGCGCCAGATGGCCGAGAACACCCCGCGCTACGAGGTCGTCCCGAACGACTGACCCGGCCCGCGCCCCGCGGACGCACGAAGGCCCCGCTCCGGAATCGCTCCGGAACGGGGCCTTCGCCTGTGGGGGGTGTTCCGCGCGGGTGACGCGGAGCGGCGTACTCGGATCCCACCACCGCCTCGGCCCGACGACCAGACCCGCCCGCCCCGCATGTCAAGTCGGGGGTCGAATACCGGCCGCCGCTGCCGACCGGCCGGACTAGAAGTCCTCGTCCAGGTCCACGGTGCCCTCGACGGCCACCTGGTAGGCCGACGGGCGGCGCTCGAAGAAGTTCGTCAGCTCCTGGACGCCCTGGAGCTCCATGAACGAGAACGGGTTCTGCGAGCCGTACACCGGCGGGAAGCCGAGGCGCACCAGGCGCTGGTCGGCGACGCACTCCAGGTACTCGCGCATCGAGTCGGTGTTCATGCCCGGCAGGCCGTCACCGCACAGGTCGCGGCCGAACTGCAGCTCCGCCTCCACGGCCTCCTTCAGCATGTCGGTGACCTGCTGCTGGAGGGCGTCGTCGAAAAGCTCCGGCTCCTCCTTGCGGACCGTGTCCACGACCTCGAACGCGAAGTTCATGTGCATGGTCTCGTCGCGGAAGACCCAGTTGGTGCCCGTCGCCAGGCCGTGCAGCAGGCCGCGCGAGCGGAACCAGTACACGTACGCGAAGGCGCCGTAGAAGAACAGGCCCTCGATGCACGCGGCGAAGCAGATCAGGTTCAGCAGGAAGCGGCGGCGGTCGGCGGCCGTCTCCAGGCGCTCGATCTTCTCGACCGAGTCCATCCACTTGAAGCAGAACTGCGCCTTCTCGCGGATGGAGGGGATCTCCTCGACCGCGTCGAACGCCGCCGCGCGGTCGTCCGGGTCGGGCAGGTAGGTGTCGAGCAGCGTCAGGTAGAACTGGACGTGCACGGCCTCCTCGAACAGCTGGCGCGACAGGTACAGGCGCGCCTCCGGGGAGTTGATGTGCTTGTACAGCGTCAGGACCAGGTTGTTCGAGACGATCGAGTCGCCCGTCGCGAAGAACGCGACCAGACGGCCGATCATGTGCTGCTCGGCCGGCGTCAGCTTCGCGAGGTCGGCGACGTCGGAGTGGAGGTCGACCTCCTCCACCGTCCAGGTGTTCTTGATCGCGTCCCGGTAGCGCTCGTAGAAGTCCGGGTAGCGCATCGGGCGGAGCGTGAGCTCGAAGCCCGGGTCGAGGAGGTTCTTCTTCTCGGTGGAGCTCATTACTGGCAGGCCTCGCAGGACTCGGGGTTCTCAAGGGAGCAGGCCAGCGCCTCGGCGTCCATGGCCTGCGGCAGCTGGGTGGGGGTGGCGGCGGCCGGGACGGCGGCGCCGGAGGCCGCGCGGGCGATCTTCGTCGCCGGGCGCGAGCGCAGGTAGTACGTGGTCTTCAGGCCCTGCTTCCAGGCGTACGCGTACATCGAGCTGAGCTTGCCGATGGTGGGCGTCTCCAGGAAGAGGTTCAGCGACTGGCTCTGGTCCAGGTACGGCGTACGGGCCGCCGCCATGTCGATCAGGCCGCGCTGCGGGATCTCCCACGCCGTGCGGTACAGCTCGCGAACCTCCTCCGGGATCCAGCCGAAGCCCTGGACCGAGCCGGAGGAGTCGCGCAGCGCCTCGCGGGTCTGCGCGTCCCACACGCCGAGCTTCTTGAGGTCCTCCACCAGGTAGCCGTTGACCTGGAGGAACTCACCGCTCAGGGTCTCGCGCTTGAAGAGGTTGGAGACCTGCGGCTCGATGCACTCGTACACGCCCGCGATGGAGGCGATCGTCGCCGTCGGGGCGATGGCGAGGAGCAGGGAGTTGCGCATGCCGGACTGGGCGACCCGGGCGCGCAGGGCGTCCCAGCGCTCGGGCCAGTGGCGCACGGTGTCGTAGTGGTCCGGGTGCAGGACGCCCTGGGCGGTACGGGTCTCGGCCCAGGCCGGGAGCGGGCCGGAGCGCTCGGCGAGGTCGCAGGAGGCCTCGTACGCGGCGAGCATGATCCGCTCGGCGATCTTCGTGGACAGCGCCTTGGCCGCGGCGGAGTCGAAGGGCAGGCGCAGCTTGAAGAAGACGTCCTGGAGGCCCATCGCGCCCAGGCCCACCGGACGCCACTTGGCGTTGGAGCGGCCGGCCTGCTCGGTCGGGTAGAAGTTGATGTCCACGACGCGGTCGAGGAAGGTCACGGCCGTGCGGACGGTCTCGTCCAGGCGCTCCCAGTCCATGTCCCCGTCGGCGACGAACGCGCCGAGGTTGACGGAGCCGAGGTTGCAGACGGCCGTCTCGCCGTCGTTGGTGACCTCGATGATCTCGGTGCAGAGGTTGGAGGAGTGGACCACCGTGCCCGGGAGCGCGGTCTGGTTCGCCGTCCGGTTGGAGGCGTCCTTGAACGTCATCCAGCCCTGGCCGGTCTGCGCGAGGGTGCGCATCATGCGGCCGTACAGGTCGCGGGCCGGCATGGTCTTCTTGGCGAGCCCGGAGGCCTCGGCCTTGACGTAGGCGGCGTCGAACTCCTCGCCGTACAGGTCGACCAGCTCGGGGACGTCGGCGGGGGAGAACAGCGACCACTCGGCGTCGGCGTTCACGCGGCGCATGAACTCGTCCGGGATCCAGTGGGCGAGGTTCAGGTTGTGCGTGCGGCGCTGGTCCTCGCCGGTGTTGTCGCGGAGCTCCAGGAACTCCTCGATGTCCGCGTGCCAGGTCTCCAGGTAGACGGCGGCGGCGCCCTTGCGGCGGCCGCCCTGGTTCACGGCGGCGACGGAGGCGTCGAGGGTCTTCAGGAACGGGACGATGCCGTTGGAGTGGCCGTTGGTGCCGCGGATCAGGGAGCCGCGGGCGCGGATGCGGGAGTACGAGAGGCCGATGCCGCCGGCGTGCTTGGAGAGGCGGGCGACCTGGTGGTAGCGGTCGTAGATGGAGTCCAGCTCGTCCAGGGGGGAGTCGAGGAGGTAGCAGGAGGACATCTGCGGGTGCCGGGTGCCCGAGTTGAACAGGGTCGGGGAGGACGGCAGGTAGTCGAGGCGGCTCATCAGGCTGTAGAGCGAGGCCACTTCCTCGACGGCGCGGACGCTTTCGTCCTCGGCGAGGCCGCAGGCCACGCGCAGCATGAAGTACTGCGGGGTCTCGATGACCTGGCGGGTGATCGGGTGGCGCAGCAGGTAGCGGCTGTGCAGGGTGCGCAGGCCGAAGAAGCCGAAGCGGTCGTCCGCGCCCTCGGCGAGCGCGTGCTCGACCAGGGCGTTCAGGCGGGCGGCGTGGGCGGCGACGAACTCGGCGGTGCGGTCGGCGATCAGGCCCTCGCGGTGGCCGACGGCGACGGACTCGGCGAAGGAGGTGGCGCCCTGGCCGGCGGCCTCGTCGGCGACGGCGAGCGTCAGCAGGCGGGCGGCGAGCCGGGAGTAGGCCGGGTCCTCGGAGATCAGGCCGGCGGCGGCTTCGGTGGCGAGCCCGCGCAGTTCGGCCTCGTCGGCGGCGGCGCTGCGGCCGCGCAGGGCGGCGGCGGCGATCCGGCCGGGGTCGGTGTCGGGGAGGTCGGCCGTGAGCTCGGTGAGGGTCCGCAGCAGGGCGGCCCCGGGACCTTCTGCTTCGGGGTGGTCGGACTCGGCGCGCGGTGCGGCGGGCGCGATGGTCACGGGGGAGCTCTCCCTCACTCGGCCCGGTCATCGGCGGAGCGGGGCGCGAGCGGGCGCGCGCGGGCAGGGGCCCGTGAGGGCGGCACCGCGCGGCGTCCACCGGCCCAACCGCGAGGCCCGGACGAATCGACACCCCGGTTCGGTCGATCCGGGGGCACTGCCGGCAGGTCTTCGGACTCGCGGATACGCCGCTGGGCGTACGTCTCACCGTTGCGGGACAGTTCCGGATTCCCACCGGATTCCCCTGCGGCGGCAGCAGGCATGAGCATACATGTGGGGGCGACCTGATGCGGTAGCCCCCACATGTTGTGTCGGGTGCATGCGGAGCGTGTCCTCACAGCTCCATTCGGTACGTGAGCAGGGTCAGTGCGGGGATGGGCGACCAGTCCAGTTCCGGCGTACGGGCGAACCCGAGCCGCTCGTAGATCCGCTGGGCCCCGCGCATGGCCGGCTGGGTGGACAGCACCAGTGCCGTGACCCCGTCCAGGGCCCGGGCCCGTTCGGCGCACGCCCGTACGAGGGCCTCCCCGACGCCCTGCCCGCGCGCCTCGGCGGCGACGGCGAGCATCCGGAACTCGGCGTCGTGCGGCCCGGCGATGTCGGCGAGCCGGCTTCCGGGCGCGGCGAAGGTGACCCCGCCGAGGAGCACCCCGTCCCGCACGGCGACGAGCACCTCCCCGTCGGAGGCCCGCCCGGCGACGTCGCGCAGCACGTTCAGGTAGGTGTCGTCGTCGTTGAGGTCGAGCAGCCCGTCCCCGGTGTAGGCCCGCCCGGTGATCTCCCCGAGCCGCGCGTACTCGTCTTCCCGTGCCGTCCTGATCTCGAAGTCCATGCCACCGAGTGTGCGCCACGGGCCCGGTACGCCGAAGGGCCCCGCCGTCTCCGGTCGGAGACGGCGGGGCCCTGCTCCGTGCTCAGCAGCAGCGGAAGCCCTTGCGGGGGTCGGCCTCGCGGGCGTCCGTGCGGGCGTGTTCGAAGGCGCGGCGGGTCATGACCTCGGCCTCGGGGTCGTGGGAGCGGGCGTGGGCGACGTAGCGGTCGTACGCGGCCTCGCCGGAGAACTCCCGCACGAAGTAACGGGCCTTCGCCAGCGCCGACCGGACCGCGCCGCTCATGCGACCGGGTCCTTCACGCGGCCGCCGCCGTTGTCGAGGCCGGCCGCCGCGAGCTGGGCCTTCTCCTCGGCCGTGGCGATCAGCCCCGCCGGGGCGATGATCTTCGACTCGCTCCACGGGACCTCGCTCAGGCGGACCGACCCGGGGTCGGAGACGGCCTTGAAGCAGGTGCGGGCCGCGTCCAGCAGGACGATGACGATCAGCACGGCGAAGAGGGCGGAGAGGACCCCGTCGACCGTGGCGTTGGTGACCACGGTGTGCATCTCGTCCATGTTCTTGGCGGGCGGCAGCACCTTCCCGGCGTCGATGCCGGTCTGGTACTTGTCGCGCTGCGCGAAGAAGCCGATCTTCACGTCGTCGGAGAAGACCTTCTGGTAGCTCGCGGTGAGGGTGACGGCCACGTCCCAGGCCAGCGGGACGCCGGTGACCCAGGCCCACTTGAGGCGGCCGGACTTGACCAGCAGGGTGGTGCACACCGCCAGGGCGACGGCGGCGAGCAGCTGGTTCGCGATGCCGAACAGCGGGAACAGCTGGTTGATGCCGCCCAGCGGGTCCTTGACGCCGACCCACAGGAAGTAGCCCCAGCCGCCGACGACGACCGCGCTGGCCAGCCAGACGCCCGGCTTCCAGCTGACGTCCTTGAAGGACTTGTGCACGTTGCCCAGGGTGTCCTGGAGCATGAACCGGCCGACGCGGGTGCCCGCGTCCACCGTCGTCAGGATGAACAGGGCCTCGAACATGATGGCGAAGTGGTACCAGAACGCCTTCATCCCGGCCCCGCCGAACACGGAGGAGAAGATCTCCGACATCCCGAGCGCGAACGTCGGCGCTCCGCCCGTGCGGGACAGCAGGGTGGTCTCCTCCACGTCCTTGGCGGCCTGCGCGAGGGCGTCGGGGGAGATGGCGAAGCCGAGGTGGCCGACGGCCGCCGACGCGCTCTGGACGGTGGTGCCGATGACCCCGGCGGGGGAGTTGACGCCGAAGAACAGGCCGGGCTCGATGATGCAGGCGGCGATCACGGCCATGACGGCGACGAAGGACTCGGTGAGCATCGCGCCGTAGCCGATGACCCGGACCTGGGTCTCCTTCTGGATCATCTTCGGGGTGGTGCCCGAGGCGACCAGCGAGTGGAAGCCGGACAGGGCCCCGCAGGCGATGGTGATGAAGACGAAGGGGAACATCGACCCGGCGAAGACCGGGCCGTCGCCGCGCGTGGCGAAGTCGGTGACCGAGGGCATCTTCAGCGTCGGCATGGCGATGACCACGCCGATCGCCATCAGGGCGATGGTGCCGACCTTCATGAAGGTCGACAGGTAGTCGCGCGGGGCGAGCAGCAGCCACACCGGCAGGACGGAGGCGATGAAGCCGTACCCGATCATCCAGATGACCAGGGTCTCCTTGTCCAGGGTGAAGAAGTCGGCCCAGGAGGACTCCGCGACCCAGCCGCCCGCCACGATGGCGAGGAGCAGCAGTGCGACGCCGATGACGGAGACCTCGGTGACCCGGCCCGGCCGCAGGTAGCGCAGGTAGACGCCCATGAAGAGGGCGATCGGGATGGTCATGCCGATGGAGAAGACGCCCCAGGGGGAGTGCCCCAGGGCGTTGACGATGACCAGGCCGAGCACCGCCAGCAGGATGATCATGATGGTGAACACGGCGAGCAGGGCGGCGGCCCCGCCGACGGGGCCGATCTCGTCCCGGGCCATCTGGCCGAGCGAGCGGCCGTCGCGCCGGGTGGAGAAGAACAGCGTCACCATGTCCTGGACGGCGCCGGCGAAGATCACGCCCGCGACGATCCAGATCGTGCCCGGCAGGTAGCCCATCTGGGCGGCGAGCACCGGGCCGACGAGCGGACCGGCGCCGGCGACGGCGGCGAAGTGGTGGCCGAAGAGCACGCGCCGGTCGGTGGGGTGGAAGTCGACACCGTTGTCGAGGCGTTCGGCGGGGGTGGCCCGGGTGCCGTCCAGCTTCAGCACGCGGTTCGCGATGAACCGCGCGTAGAAGCGGTAGCCGATGGCGTACGAACCCAGCGCGGCGGCCAGCAGCCAGGCGGCGGAGATCTCCTCACCGCGCGAGAGTGCCAGCACGCCCCAGCCGACGGCGCCGACGAGGGCCACGAGCACCCAGACGGCGATGGACTGCGGGGTGGCTCTCGCCGCCGGTGTCCGCTGCGTCCCTGTTGCTCCCGGTTCCGGCATGATCCTCGTCCCCTCGTTGATCATTTGCGTACAAGCGCACGGAATCTACGGGGGGTTGTCGGTGGACGTAACCCCTCGTCCGCATAGCGGTACGAGCGTCCACCGGCGTTCGAAGGCGCGTCAACCGTTGATCACACAGCGGGTCGCTGGAGACGGGCAACGAACTTATAACGGTCGCCGCGATATACCGATCGCACCCATTCGACCGGTTCGCCTTCGGCGTCCAGCGAGTGGCGCGAGAGCATCAGCATCGGCAGGCCCACGTCCGTGCCGAGCAGTCCGGCCTCGCGCGGGGTGGCGAGGGAGGTCTCGATGGTCTCCTCGGCCTCCGCGAGCCGGACGTCGTACACCTCGGCGAGGGCGGTGTAGAGGGAGGTGTACTTGGCGAGCGAGCGGCGCAGTGCGGGGAAGCGCTTGGCCGACAGGTGCGTGGTCTCGATGGCCATCGGCTCGCCGCTGGCCAGGCGCAGCCGCTCGATGCGCAGCACCCGCCCGCCGGTGGCGATCTTGAGCAGGCCGGCGAGGGTGTCGTCGGCGGTCACGTAGCCGATGTCGAGGAGCTGGGAGGTGGGCTCCAGGCCCTGGGCGCGCATGTCCTCGGTGTAGGAGGACAGTTGCAGCGGCTGGGAGACCTTGGGCTTGGCGACGAAGGTGCCCTTGCCCTGGATGCGCTCCAGCCGCCCCTCGACCACGAGCTCCTGCAGCGCCTGCCGGACGGTGGTCCGGGAGGTGTCGAACTCGGCCGCGAGCGTCCGCTCCGGCGGTACTGGAGTGCCGGGGGGTAGCGTTTCGGTCATGTCGAGCAAGTGCCGCTTGAGTCGGTAGTACTTGGGCACACGTGCCGTTCGAGTGGCTGGTCCGCTCTCCGGCTCCGTGGTCGCCCCTTCGGTGGACATCGCCGCCCGCCTTCCCGACTCCAGTTTCGCTGCCGTCACCGGCTCCTCCGATATGTGCGGTCACATGGTGACACGGGCGGGAGGGCAGGCCTCCTCCCTCCCCCAGGTGTCGGTCCGATAACGGACCGAGCACCCGCTCATTAGACCCTTGACACCCCTAAAGGTCTAGGCCAAGCTCCCGGTACTGGTCTACACCAATATGGATCAGATCCCGGCCCCACGGCAGTACTTCGTATGTATGTCACCGCGGCGGGCGAGGGAAGTGCAGAGAGCATCCCTGAGGAGGGTGGCGTGAAGCGCAAGCTCATCGCGGCGGTGGGAGTCGCCGGCATGGTAATCGGCCTGGCGGCGTGCGGTGACTCGGGCAGCAAGGCGGGCGGCGACGGCAAGGCCTCCGACGCCAAGGAGCTGACGGTCTGGCTGACCGTCGACGCCCAGAAGAACTGGCCCGAGCTGGTGAAGGCCGCCGACGACGCCATCGTCGCGAAGCACCCGGGTCTGACCGTCAAGCACGAGTACTACGGCTGGCCGGACAAGAACGCCAAGCTGGACGCCGTGCTCGCCACGGACAAGGCCCCGGACGTTGTCGAGATGGGCAACTCCGAGATGATCGGCTACATGTCGACCGGTGCCTTCGCCGAGGTCGACCCCTCGAAGTTCGAGAACTCCGCCGCCTGGCTCGACGCCCTCAAGCAGTCCGTCACCTACGAGGGCAAGACCTACGGCGTCCCCTACTACGCCGGTGGCCGCGTCGGCACCTGGCGCAAGGACATCGCCGCCGAGGCCGGCATCACCGCCACCCCGAAGTCCTGGGCCGAGTACACCGCCGCCCTGGACAAGATCCAGGCGGCCAAGGGTGACAAGTTCAGCGCCCTCTACCAGCCGTCCCCCGACTGGTACGCGGCCATGTCCTTCGTCTACGACGCGGGCGGCGCCATCGCCAAGAAGGACGGCGGCAAGTGGAAGGGCGCCCTGTCCTCCCCCGAGTCGCTGAAGGGGCTCAAGCAGTACAAGGAGCTCCTCGACAAGTACATGCACGCCGACAAGACCAAGGACGAGTCGGACCGCCCGGTCGTCTTCGGCCAGGGCAACTCCGCCGCGATCTTCGCGGCCGCGTGGGAGGGCAGCACCGCCGCCACCCCGGAGAACGACAAGGTCGGCGGCCTGACGGACAAGCTGGAGAACTTCGTCCAGCCCGGCCCCAACGGCAAGAACCTCCCGGTCTTCCTCGGCGGCTCCGACCTGGCCATCCCCACCAAGTCCAAGGCCCAGGACGTCGCGGCCGAGTGGATCAACGCCTTCACCGGCGCCCAGGGCCAGAAGGGCCTGATCGCCAAGGGCAACCTGCCGAACAACAAGACGGACCTCGGCCCGCTGAAGGCCGACCCGAAGACCCAGGTCGCCGCCACGGCCGCCGAGTCCTCCTGGTTCGTCCCCACCGCCCCCGGCTGGGGCCAGGTCGAGAAGGCCAAGATCCTCCAGACGATGCTCCGTGACCTCGGTACCGGCGGCAAGTCGGTCGAGGACGCGGCCAAGGCCGCCGACGCCGAGATCGACAAGGTCATCAACACCAAGTGACCTGAAGTCGCAGGGCCCCGCCGGACGGCGGGGCCCTGCCGACCGTCAAGAGAGGGACTTCCGAGGAGCGCGCGATGAGTGCCGCACAGACAACCACCGCCGAACTGCCGCCGGCGAAGCAGCAGACCTCCCCCGGAGCCGGGAGCGGAAGCACGGGCGCGCCGGGGAAGGCCGCCCGCAAGGGGAGCGGTGCCACCCCCTGGCTGCTGCTGGCGCCCTGCCTGCTGATCATCGTCCTCATCATGGGCTACCCGCTCTACAGACTGGTGACCCTCTCCTTCCAGAAGTTCGGCAAGTCCGAACTCTGGGGCTTCAAGGACCCCGAGTGGGTCGGGTTCGACAACTTCTCCAAGATCCTCGGCGACGGCGTCTTCTGGTCCGTCGTCCTGCGCACGGTCCTCTTCGCGGTGGGCGCGGTCGTCTTCACGATGGTCATCGGCATGCTCATCGCGCTGCTGCTCCAGAAGGTCTCCGGCTTCGTCAAGATCCTCATCAGCATCGCCCTCGTGGCCAGCTGGGGCATGCCGATCATCGTCGCCACCGCCGTCTTCAAGTGGCTGTTCGACGCCGACTACGGCGTCCTCAACTACCTGCTCAGCAAGCTTCCCGGCGTGGACATGGTCGGCCACAACTGGTTCGCCAGCGGCCCCCAGGGACTCGCGGTGATCATGCTCCTCGTGGTCTGGGGCGCCGTGCCGTTCGTGGTCATCACCCTCAGCGCGGGCCTCACGCAGGTCCCCAAGGAACTGGAAGAGGCGGCCCGCCTCGACGGCGCCGGCGCCTGGGGCGTCTTCCGGCACGTCACCCTGCCCATCCTGAAGCCGATCATCGTCATGCTGACGACCCTCTCGGTCATCTGGGACATGGGCGTCTTCCCGCAGGTCTTCGTGATGCGAAACGGCAACCCCGAGGCCAAGTTCCAGCTGCTGACCACCTACTCGTACCAGCAGGCCTTCACCGTCAACGACTACGCGACCGGCTCCGCGATCGCCCTGGTGACCGTGCTGCTGCTGCTCGGAGTCGTCGCCGTCTACATGCGCCAGATGCTCAAGATCGGAGAGGTGGAGTGACCTCGACCACCGCAACCGCCGCGCCCCTCAAGCGCGTGAAGAAGTCCAAGCTCGGCTGGAACCTCATCGGCCTGCTGGTCTTCGTCGTCGTGGGCTTCCCCGTCTACTGGATGCTCAACACGGCGTTCAAGCCGGCCAAGGACGCGATCGACCCGAACCCCCACTTCTTCCCCACCACGTTCACGCTGGACAACTTCCGGCGCGCCCTGGAGATCTCCGACTTCTGGGGGCCGGTCGGGCGCAGCCTGATCGTCTCCAGCGTCGTGGTCGTCATCGGCATCGCCGTCGGCATGCTGGCGGCCCTGGCCATCTCCCGCTTCGCCTTCCGCGGGCGCAAGGCCGTCATCGTGGGCATCCTGGCCGTCCAGATGATCCCGCTCGTCGCGATGATCATCCCGGTCTTCCTCCTGCTGAACGACCTCGGCCAGTACGACAAGCTCACCGGCCTGATCATCACCTACCTGACCTTCATCCTCCCCTTCACGGTCTGGACGCTGCGCGGCTTCATCGTGAACATCCCCAAGGAGCTGGAGGAAGCGGCCCAGGTCGACGGCTGCACCCCCACCGGCGCCTTCATCCGGGTGGTCTTCCCGCTGCTCGCCCCGGGCATGGTCGCCACCTCCGTCTACGGGTTCATCCAGGCGTGGAACGAGTACCTCTACGCCCTGATGCTGATGAGCCAGCAGAAGCAGACGGCCACGGTGTGGCTCGGGAACTTCACCACGCTGCACGGCACCGAGTTCGCCCCGATGATGGCCGGCTCCACCATGATGGCGATCCCGATCGTGGCCCTGTTCCTCGTCGTCCAGCGCAAGATGGCCGCGGGCCTCACCGCCGGCGCCGTGAAGGGATAACGGCCGTGACGATCCTCGCGCACCACACCGACACCCTGACCCGCGACGCGCTCGCCGTCCTCCAGCCCGGCTTCGAGGGCACCACCGCCCCCTCCTGGCTGCTGCGCCACATCGGCGAGGGCCTCGCCTCCGTCGGCCTCTTCGGCCGCAACATCACCGCGCCCGAGCAGCTCACCGCGCTCACCGCCCAGCTGCGCCGCGAACGCGAGGACCTCCTCGTCGCCATCGACGAGGAGGGCGGCGACGTCACCCGCCTGGAGGTCCGGGGCGGCTCCTCCTTCCCGGGCAACCTGGCGCTCGGCGCCGTCGACGACACGGACCTGACCCGCGAGGTCGCCCGCGAACTGGGCCGCCGCCTCGCCGAGTGCGGGGTGAACTTCAACTGGGCCCCGTCCGCCGACGTCAACTCCAACCCCGACAACCCGGTCATCGGGGTGCGCTCCTTCGGCGCCGACACCGCCCTCACCGCCCGGCACACCGCCGCGTACGTCGAGGGCCTCCAGGCCGCCGGGGTCGCCGCCTGCACCAAGCACTTCCCGGGCCACGGCGACACCAACGTCGACTCGCACCACGCGCTGCCCCGCATCGACGTGGGCCTGGACACCCTCCAGGCCCGCGAGCTGGTCCCGTTCCGGGCGGCCATCGAGGCCGGCACCAAGGCCGTCATGAGCGCCCACATCCTGGTGCCCGCCCTCGACCCGACCCGCCCCGCCACCCTCAGCCCGCAGATCCTCACCGGTCTGCTGCGCAAGGAACTCGGCTACGAGGGGCTCATCGTCACCGACGGCATGGAGATGAACGCCATCGCCGGCACGTACGGCATCGAGCGCGGCTCGGTGCTGGCCATCGCGGCCGGCGCCGATGCCATCTGCGTCGGCGGGGGCCTCGCCGACGAGGCGACCGTGCTGCGTCTGCGCGACGCGCTGGTCGCCGCCGTCCGCGAGGGCGCGCTGCCCGAGGAGCGGCTCGCCGACGCCGCCGAGCGGGTGCGCGCCCTCGCCGGATGGACCTTCCGGGCCCGGCCGGACGCGCGGCAGGAGGGGAGCCGCGCGTCCGGCATCGGCCTGGAGGCAGCCCGCCGCGCACTGGCCGTGTCGGGCACCCCGGCCCCCGTGGCCGCCCCGTACGTCGCCACGCTCGCCCCCGTCGCGAACATCGCGGTCGGTGACGAGACCCCCTGGGGGGTGGCCGAGGAGCTGGCCGCCCTGGTCCCGGGGACCGCCTCGGGCGTCTACTCCGAGGGCTCGGGCGCCGGGGACGTACTGGCGGCCGCGGGGGACCGCACGGTCGTCGCGGTGGTCCGCGACGCGCACCGGCACCCGTGGATGACCGGTGTGCTGGACGCCCTGGTCGCCGCGCGGCCCGACACCGTGGTGGTGGAGATGGGCCTGCCGCGCGCCGAGCCGCGCGGGGCGCTGTACATCGCCACGCACGGCGCCGCCCGGGTCTGCGGGCGGGCCGCGGCCGAGGTCGTCGCCGGCGCCCGGTAGACCACGGGCACACGCGGAAGGGCCGGGCCCCCGAGGAGGGGGGCCCGGCCCTTTTCCGTCGTTCCCGTGCGCTTACAGGCCCTGCCAGGCGGGCTTGTTCGCGTAGGTGTGGCGGAAGTAGTCGGCCAGCTTCAGCTTGGAGGCGGCGGCCTCGTCCACGACGACGGTCGCGTGCCGGTGCAGCTGGAGCGCGGAGGCCGGGACCAGGGCCGACAGCGGGCCCTCGACGGTCTGGGCGACGGCCTCGGCCTTGCCCTCGCCGGTGGCCAGCAGGACCAGGTGGCGGGCGTCGAGGATGGTGCCGATGCCCTGGGTGATGACGTGGTGCGGCACCTGCTCGATGTCGTCCTCGAAGAAGCGCGCGTTGTCCACGCGGGTCTGCTCCGTGAGCGTCTTGATGCGGGTGCGGGAGGCCAGGGAGGAGCAGGGCTCGTTGAAGCCGATGTGGCCGTCGGTGCCGATGCCCAGCAGCTGGAGGTCCACCCCGCCGGCGTCGGCGAGGGCCTGGTCGTAGGCCTCGCAGGCCGCCTGGACGTCGGCCGCGGAGCCGTCGGGGCCCATGAAGGAGTCCTCGGTCAGGCCCAGGGGCTCCACGACCTCGCGCAGCACGACCGCGCGGTAGGACTCCGGGTGCCCGGCCGGCAGCCCGACGTACTCGTCGAGCTGGCAGATCCGGGCCCGGGAGGCGTCGACCTCGCCGGCCGCGACCTTGGCGGCGAGCGCCGCGTAGATGGGCAGCGGGGTGGATCCGGTCGCCACGCCCAGCAGGGCGTCGGGCTTGCGGCGGACCAGGGCGGCCATGGCCTCCGCGATGAGCTCGCCGCCTGCCTTGGCGTCCGGGACGATGACAACTTCCACGCGGGGCCTGCCGATCTGAAGAGGGTGCGGGGTTGTGGTATAGACCAATCTAGCAGAGCGTCCCCCCGGATGGCGGTACTCCGCCCCACCCATCGTCCCGCCGTTCCGGCCCCCGCGCCCGGTCGGCCGGCTACTGCAGGGCCAGCTGCAAGCCCCCCGTGGCGGACAGGTGCTGGCCCGTGATCCAGCGGGAGTCCGGGGAGGCCAGGAAGGCCACCACGTCGGCCACCTCCTCCACCGTGCCCACCCTGTCGAACACCGACCGCGACGCCGCGTGCGCCCGGGCCGCCGGATCGGCCAGCCAGGCCGCGTTCAGCTCGGTCTCGGTGATGCCGGGGCCCACCGAGTTCACCGTGATCCCGCGCGGCGCGAGCGCGGCGGCCAGCGAGACCGTCAGCGCGTTCACCGCGCCCTTGGCCATGATCGTGGCGAGGATCGCCGGGAGGGCGATGTCCGGGGTGCCCGTGACGTTGACGATCCGGCCCCCGTCCGCGAGCCGCTCCAGCCCGTGCTTGATCACGAAGAAGGGGGCCTGCGCATTGAGCGCCTGGACCCGCTGGAAGGTCTCCTCGTCCGTCTCGCCGATCCCCGCGAAGGTCGCCGCCCCGGCGTTGTTCACCAGCACGTCCACCCGCCCGGTGTGCGCCGGGTGGGCCTCGTACGCCGCCCAGAGCGCCTGCGCGTCCCCCGGCACCCCGAGCTCCGCGCCGATCGCGAAGGCCCGGCCGCCCGCGGCCTCGATCGCGGCGACGGTCTCCTTCGCCGCCGCCTCGTTGCGCCCGTAGTGCACGGCGACCAGCGCGCCGTCCCGCGCCAGCCGCTCCGCGACGGCCCGCCCGATACCCCGGCTGCCGCCCGTGACCAGCGCCGTCTTTCCCTTGAGCACGCCCATGACGCGCCCCCCTCCATCATTCGGTAGTGGTCGCTACAGAAAGGACCGTATCAGATTCCTTAGCGAGCGCTATAGAATCGTCCGCATGGTGACAGGACAGCGCGGCAGGCCCCGCTCCTTCGACCGGGACGCCGCCCTCGACAAGGCGATGCTGGCCTTCTGGGAACACGGCTACGAGGCCACGTCCATCTCCGACCTGACCCGCACCCTGGGCATCGGCGCGCCCAGCCTCTACGCGGCCTTCGGCGACAAGCGCAAACTCTTCGACGAGGTCGTCGTGGTCTACGGCAGCCGCTACGGGGACTTCGCGGGCGTCGCGCTCCGCGAGGAGCCCACCGCCGGCGCGGCCATCGGCCGGATCCTGCGGGAGGCGGCCGAGATCTACACCGACCCGGCCCACCCGCCGGGCTGCATGGTGATCAGCGCGGCCGCCAACACCACCTCGCAGGAGGTGGCCGAGGCCCTGCGCGAGCGCCGCAACGCCAACCTGGCGATGTTCGAGAGCCGGATCAGGGCCGACATCGCGAGCGGCGTCCTGCCCGCCGGCACGGACGCGCGGGCGCTGGCCCGCTACGCCGGAGCGGTGCTCCAGGGCATGAGCCAGCAGTCGCGCGACGGGGCGACCCGGGAGGAACTGGAGGCGGTGGCGGAGCGGGCGCTGCTGGCCTGGCCGCAATGATCGGGCGCGCTCCGGCGTGATACCGCGGGGAATTCCGCACGCGGTCGGCATTTCCTCTGGGCCACGGTGCAGGACGGGACCCTCAACCCGTCCGGCACCGTAGCCCGGAGTACTTACGGCCGTCAGGTGTGCGGTTCCCGGCGGCCGGTGGGAGGTGTCTGCGCGGTCAGGGCAGAACGCGCGGCCACCTCGATCCGTCCTCCTGTGCGGGGAGGGCGGAAGCTTCGGTCAATTGTGGACTAGACCAATCTGTCCTGTCCATCCAAAGCGCGGACCTACTGGCCCGTCACTTCCTCCAACAGTACGCGGAGTGCGCCCTTCCTGGATACTCCCGAGTACCCGTCGTGGGGAAAGTCATCCCCGTACCCGGGGTACGCTCGCAATGTGCCCTCCATGAACGATCTCGTACGCCAGCACACCGCCCTCGGTGAAACCGACCTGGAGTGGCTGCACCTGCTGGTCTCGGAGTGGCAGCTGCTCTCCGACCTCTCCTTCGCGGACCTCGTGCTCTGGGTCCCCACCCTCGACGGCACCCGCTACGTCTCCGTCGCGCAGATGCGGCCGAACACCGGCCCCACCTCGTACCAGGACGACATGGTCGGCCACCTCGTGCCGCGCGGCCGCCGCCCGCTGCTCGACGCCGCCCTCGACGAGGGCCGGATCGTGCGCGAGGGCGACCCGGAGTGGCGCGAGGAGGTGCCGGTCCGCGTCGAGTCGATCCCCGTCCGCCGCGAGGGCCGGGTCCTCGGCGTGATCGCCCGCAACACCAACCTGCTCACTGTGCGTACACCCAGCCGGCTGGAGCTGACCTACCTCCAGTCCGCCTCCGACCTCGCGCAGATGATCGCCGCGGGCTCCTTCCCCTTCCCCGGCCAGCAGGTCGACATGGACGCCTCCCCGCGCGTCGGCGACGGCCTGATGCGCCTCGACGCCGACGGCGTCGTGACCTACGCGTCCCCCAACGCCCTCTCCGCCTACCACCGGCTCGGCCTCGCCGCCGACCTGGTCGGCCAGCACCTGGGCACCACCACCGCCGAACTCGCCCCCTCCCGCGGCCCGGTGGACGAGGCCCTCGCCAAGCTCGCCAGCGGCTGGGCCCCCCGCGAGACCGAGGTCGAGGGCAACGGCGGGGTCATCCAGCTCCGCGCGATCCCGCTCAAGCCCAAGGGCACCCGCATCGGTTCCCTGGTCCTGTGCCGCGACGTCACCGAACTGCGCCGTCGCGAACGTGAACTGATCACCAAGGACGCCACCATCCGGGAGATCCACCACCGGGTGAAGAACAACCTCCAGACGGTGGCGGCGCTGCTGCGCCTCCAGGCACGCCGGATGGACTCCGAAAGCGGCCGCGAGGCGCTCAACGAGGCGGTGCGGCGCGTCGGTTCGATCGCGATCGTGCACGAGACCCTCTCCCAGAACCTGGACGAGCGGGTCGAGTTCGACGAGATCGCCGACCGCGTGATCGCCATGGTCGCCGAGATCTCGCCCGGCAAGGTGCAGTGCCGCCGCGTCGGACGGTTCGGGATCCTGGACGCGGAGGTGGCCACTCCGCTGTCGATGGTGCTGACCGAGGTCCTCCAGAACGCCCTGGAGCACGCGTTCACCCAGGGGGAGGGCGGCACGGTCGAGGTGACCGCCGCCCGCAGCGGCTCGGGCCGTGCCGACGGCCGGCTGCTGATCACCATCCTCGACGACGGCTGCGGCCTGCCCGAGGGCTTCGACCCGCAGAAGGCCGGCAACCTCGGGCTGCAGATCGTCCGGACCCTCGTGGAGGGGGAGCTCGGCGGCACCTTCGACATGGTCCGCGCCGAGCCGCGCGGCACCAAGGTCGTCCTCGACGTCCCGGTCAGCTCACAGAAGTAGCCCCCCACCGTCCGTCACTCACCGTGACGGACCGGTGCGGGGAAAGCACTGAGCCCCGGACCGAAGGGTGATCGGTCCGGGGCTCAAGAGCACGTTGCTGAGCGCTATACGGGTACTACGCGCTGCGCGTCGAGGCTCGAAAGTCGATATCAGGCGCTGGCGTTGCGCGCCCGGTTGCGAGCGGCGCGGCGCTTCATGGCGCGGCGCTCGTCCTCGCTCAGGCCGCCCCAGACACCGGAGTCCTGGCCGGACTCGAGCGCCCACTGCAGGCACTGCTCCATGACGGGGCAACGGCGGCAGACGGCCTTGGCTTCCTCGATCTGCAGCAGCGCAGGACCGGTGTTGCCGATGGGGAAGAAGAGCTCGGGGTCTTCCTCGCGGCAAACGGCGTTGTGACGCCAGTCCATGGCTGCTCCATCTCCTTGTATTGCGGGCAGGTTGCTTGTGAATGTGAACGCTTTCACGAATCCCCCCGTGAGGGAAGGGCCGACGCCCAGTTGCCTGGTGCGGTCCGAGATTCGTGGTGGGGTTCTGGCGCTCTGTGTGGGTGCCGGGTTCTGCGGGCTGTCCCGAACGCCATGTAGAGATTCGCAAACCTCGGACGGGGATACAACCCCTTCCGGAAAGTTTTTTTGGATTCGTCGGTGTCGACTAGGTCACAGCCCTAGTTCCTAGGGGTGGACTGGCGTGTAAACGTTCGACTGAAAGGATTTTGGACTCTTCTACTCACACAATCACACGCAGTGCACGGCGAACGCCTGTGAACCGAACGCTGGTGCGCACTCCGAGGTGATCGCCGTCCATCTGGAAAGGGAGGGGAACCTTCGAATGCAAGGTGAAGTCGGTCAGATCGTGCAGAGACACGGCGTGCTTGCCGTGCGGACCGCGCTCAGGAGTCGAGGTCAGGAGCTGTGTCGCGTACCGCGCGACCGCCGGAGTTGACAAACGGTCCAGCGCCAATACGTCAAGCGCGGTGTCGAACGAGGCCTCCGGAGAGGCGTACAGCGGGCGATTTCCCAGGTACGTCCACGGAGAGGTGTTGCAGACTATCGACAGCACCAGATCCGTCACCGGATCCATGTCCGGCCGCTCCAGCGTGATCGTCCCGTGCCGGCGGTTGGGCTCCTCCCAGAACTGCCGCATCAGCTGTCGTACATACAGGGCGTGCGTCGAACGCTTGCCGCGCTCCCGCTGCTGCTCGACCCGCCCCACCACACCCGCGTCGAAACCGAAGCCCGCGCAGAACGTGAACCAGCGCGACGGGACCGACTCGTCCTCCGTGCCCGGCACCCCCGCGGCCAGCCCCAGGCCCACCGTCCGCTCGCGCCGCTCCCGCAGCGCGTCCAGCAGGGCGCCGGTCGCCTCGACCGAGTCGTTCGGCAGCCCGAGCGCCCGTGCGAAGACGTTCGTGGAACCGCCCGGCACCACCGCCAGCCGCGGCAGGTTCTCCGGATCCGGGCCGTCGTGCAGCAGCCCGTTCACCACCTCGTTGACGGTGCCGTCACCGCCCAGGGCCACCACCAGGTCCAGCCCCTCGTGCGCGGCCTTGCGCCCCAGGTCACGGGCGTGCCCCCGGTACTCGGTGGTCACCGCCTCCAGCTTCATCTCGCTGGCCAGGGCGTGGGTGAGGACGTCGCGCGTGCGCGCACTGGTGGTCGTCGCTGCTGGGTTGGCCACGAGAAGTGCACGCATGGTCGCCAGACTACCCACCCCCGCGCACCCCGCCCCTACCGACCGTCCCCGTCCGGACCCGCCCCGCCGCGGCTACCCTGCTGGGGTGAGCAAGAAGCCGAGCCCCCGCACCCCCGCCGCGTCCCCCGAAGGCCCCGCCGCCGCGACCACGGAACCCAGGACGCTGCCCGGCCGGCTGACCGCGGCCGCCGCACTGACCGCCCTGGAGGGCCTCGCCCTCGCCGGCCTCGGCGTCTACATGCTGTTCGTCGGCATCGCCGGCCACCCCGACTCCCCGCAGCAGGCCGAGACCGGGGGAGTCACCCTGCTCGCCCTCGCCGCGCTCCCGCTGATCGCGGCCCGCGGGCTGCGCCTGGGCCGCCGCTGGAGCCGCGGCCCCGCGCTGATCACCCAGCTGATGGCCCTCCCCGTCGCCTGGACCCTGTGGACCACCGGCGGGGCGATGACCGCCGCCGCCGTGGCCCTCGCCCTGGCGGCGGTGGCCGTCACCGGGCTCCTGGTGAACCCGACGGCGACCGAGGCACTGGGCATCGGACCCGCGGACCAGGCCCGATAACCCCTCCGGCACCCTTCGATCACTCCTCGACGAGGAGCTTGTCCCGCAGCTGGGCCAGCGTCCGCGCCAGCAGCCGGGAGACGTGCATCTGCGAGATGCCCACCTCCTGGGCGATCTGCGACTGGGTCATGTTCCCGAAGAAACGCAGCAGCAGGATCCGCTTCTCCCGCGGCGGCAGCCCCTCCAGCAGCGGCTTGAGCGACTCGCGGTACTCGACGCCCTCCAGCGCCTCGTCCTCCGAGCCCAGGGTGTCCGCCACCGCCGGCGACTCGTCGTCGGTGTCCGGCACGTCCAGCGACAGCGTGCTGTAGGCGTTGGCCGACTCCAGCCCCTCCAGCACCTCCTCCTCGGAGATCCCCAGCCGCTCCGCCAGCTCGTGCACCGTCGGCGAACGGCCGTGCTGCTGGGACAGCTCCGCCGTGGCCGTCGTCAGCGACAGCCGCAGCTCCTGCAGGCGCCGCGGCACCCGCACCGCCCAGCCCTTGTCACGGAAGTGCCGCTTGATCTCGCCGACCACCGTCGGGGTGGCGTACGTCGAGAACTCCACCCCCCGGTCCGGATCGAACCGGTCCACCGACTTGATCAGGCCGATCGTCGCCACCTGCGTCAGGTCGTCCAGCGGCTCGCCCCGGTTGCGGAACCGCCGTGCCAGGTGCTCGACCAGCGGCAGGTGCATCCGCACCAGCCGGTTGCGCAGCTCCGCCCGCTCCGGGGACCCGTCGGGCAGCTCGCGCAGCTCGAAGAACAGGGCCCGCGCGCCACTGCGGTCGCGCGGATCCGGCACCGCCGCGTGCGCCTCGTCCGGCAGCTCCGGGGCCGGGGCCTCCGGTGGCTGTGGTTGGTCGTGCTGGTTCTCGCTCATAGGGCCCGCCCGTCGCTCCGCCGAGTCCAAAAAGCCGTCTTCCGCATCCGCGTCAGCCGGGTGCGGCCGGGCGTGGTGCTGCTCCGGGATGCCGCCGTCGACCTCGTGCCGTACCCGGGGCCGATCCCCGCCCCGCACCGGGATCTCCCCGCCGCTCACGCCGGGCCTGGTCCCGCGCCGCGTTGTTTGTAGAGGCTGATGCTCACCGTCCGGTTGTCCTCGACCGTCGCCTCGACCTTGCCGGCCAGCGCCGACAGCACGGTCCACGCGAACGTGTCCCGCTCCGGCGCGCGCCCGTCGGTGGTGGGCGCGGAGACGGTCACTTCCAGTGAATCGTCGATCAACCGGAAGACGCAGCTGAGGACGGAGCCCGGCACGGCCTGCTGGAGCAGGATCGCGCAGGCCTCGTCCACCGCGATGCGGAGGTCCTCGATCTCGTCGAGGGTGAAGTCCAACCGTGCCGCGAGACCGGCCGTGGCCGTTCGCAGCACCGACAGGTAGGCACCCGCAGCCGGCAGCCGGACTTCCACGAAGTCCTGGGTCCCGGGCTCGCCTGCGATCTGGGACACCCTCACCTCCAAGGTGGTACGAGCTCTGTTCGCCGGTGACGCTATCGCGATCCGGGCGATCGTGTCGCGGCACCCCTCATGGCGCCCTCTGTGGAGCGCCCGGGCCGACCCCACCTCTGTGCAGTGACCGATGGTAAGCCCATGAGTACACACAGTGGCTAGGGGTCTGCGGGCCCAAATCGGGGGAACCGGCGGAGGGTTGAACTACCCCGCTTCAGACGATCGAACCGTCGACAAAACACCAACGCCACGTCTCACCCGGTTCGAAGCTGCGCATCACCGGATGGCCCGTCTCCTGGTGGTGCGCGGTGGCGTGCCGGTGGGGAGAGCTGTCACAGCAGGCCACGTACCCGCACCCCAGGCACATCCGCAGCTGGACCGGATGGCTGCCGAGCACCTGACATTCCGGGCACGTCAGTGCACTGGGGACAGGCTCGGGGCGCGGCAGTTCGGCAACGTGGGTGCACTCGCTCATGATGGCCAGGTTACGGCCAGGGCGCGGGTGGGACATCGGCGACGACGGATGGGGATGGATCTTCGATGGAGGTATTGCCGCTGGTGGCGCTGGTGGCGGTGAGCGCCGCCGTGGCGGGGGCGGCCCGGCGCACCCCCGTGCCGGCGCCGCTGCTGCTGGTCGCCGTGGGACTCGTCGCGGCGTACGTGCCCGGGGTGCCCTCGTACGCCCTCGACCCGCACATCGTGCTGCCGCTGCTGCTCCCGCCGCTGCTGCACACGGCCGCGGTCGACAGTTCGTACCTGGACCTGCGGGCCAACGTACGGCCCATCGCCCTCCTCTCGGTGGGGTACGTGCTGTTCGCGACGCTCGCGGTGGGCTGGGTGACGTACCTGGTCGTACCCGGGGTGTCACTGCCGGTGGCACTGGTGCTGGGCGCGGTCGTGGCCCCGCCCGACGCGGTCGCGGCCACCGCGATCGCCCGGCGGCTCGGGCTGCCGAGCCGGGTGACGACCATCCTGCAGGGCGAGTCCCTGGTGAACGACGCCACCGCCATCACCGCCTACAAGGTGGCCCTGGCCGCCGCCGTCGGCACGAGCGCCGGCTGGTCGGGCGGACTCGCCGAGTTCCTCCTGGCCTCGGTGGGCGGCGTCGGGGTCGGCCTGCTCCTGATGGTCCCGATCCACCAGCTGAGGAAACGGCTGCGGGAGCCGCTGCTCCAGAACACCCTCTCCCTGCTGATCCCCTTCGTGGCGTACGCGGCCGCCGAGCGGGTGCACGCGTCGGGCGTCCTGGCCGTGGTGGTCGTGGCCCTCTACCTCGGGCACCGCAACTGGCAGGTCGACTTCGCGACCCGGCTCCAGGAGGAGGCGGTGTGGAAGGTCGTCGCGTTCGTCCTGGAGTCGGTGGTCTTCGCCCTGATCGGCCTCCAGCTGCCGGTGGTCCTGAAGGGGCTGAGCGAGTACGAGGGCCTGGCGGCCGCCTGGTACGCGGTCGCGGTGTTCCTCGCCGTGGTGGTGGCCCGGTTCGTGTGGGTGTTCCCGGCGACCTTCATGCCGAGATGGGTCTCGGAGCGGATCCGCGCGCGCGAGCCCGACACCGACTGGAAGTCCCCGGTGATCGTGGGGTGGGCCGGGATGCGGGGGGTGGTCTCCCTGGCGATCGCGTTCTCGGTGCCGATGAGCGTGCCGCACCGCAACCTGATCCTCTTCCTCACGTTCACGACGGTGATCGGCACCCTGGTCGTGCAGGGCCTGACCCTCCCGCCCCTGATCCGCGCGCTGCGGCTGCCGCCGCGCGACGCCCAGGCCGAGACCCTGGCGGAGGCCCAGGCCCAGAGCGAGGCCTCCCGGGCGGCGGAGGAACGCCTCACGGAACTCCTGGAGGACCCGGCGAACAGCAGCCTGCCGCCGCCCCTGGTGGACCGCCTGCGCACGGTCCTGGAACGCCGCCGCAACGCGGTGTGGGAGCGCCTGGGCGAGGTCAACCCGCTGACGGGCGAGTCGGCGGACGAGGTCTACCGCAGGCTGGCCCGCGAAATGATCGAGGCGGAACGGGAGGTCTTCGTGGCCCTCCGGGACCGCCGCCGCATCGACGACGAGATGCTCCGCGGCCTGCTCCGCCGCCTGGACCTGGAGGAGGCGGCGGCCTACCGGGAGGAGACGGGCTGAGGGCGGGCCCTACGGCCGCCCGGTCACGATCGCCGTCACTGTCGTGCCCCTGGCGAAGGCCCCCGCCTCCGTCAGGGTCGTCAGGGCCCGGAGGAGCTTCGCGACGTAGACGCGTTCCACCGGGAGGCCGTGGCGGGACTCGAAGTCCTGCGCGAAGGCTTCGAGCGGCGGGGGGACGCGGGCGTAGCCGCCGTGGTCGTGGCCCTCGGCCAGGGTCCAGTTGGGGGTCGGGGCTCCGAAGGCGGCCGTCTGGAGGGAACGTATCTCCCCGCCCAGGAAGCCGCCCGCCAGGACCGGGACGCCCAGGGCGTGCTGCTCCGGGGCCAGGCCGGCCGCCAGGCCGGCCAGGGTGCCCCCCGTGCCGCAGGCGACGGCCACCACGTCGCCGGCGCCGCGCAGTTCGCGCCCCAGTTCCGCGCAGCCCGTGAGCGCGAGCGCGTTGCTGCCGCCCTCCGGGACCAGGTAGGCGTCCTGGGCCCCGGCGGCGGTCAGGAGGCGGGAGAGGACCTCCGGCTCGGCCTTGCGCCGGTAGTCCGCGCGGGTGACGAAGCGCAGCCGCATGCCGTCCGCCGCGCAGCGGGCCAGGGAGTCGTTGAGGGGGCGGTCCGCGAGCTCGTCGCCCCGGACGAGGCCGACCGTCTCCAGGCCGAGCAGCCGTCCGGCGGCCGCCGTGGCGCGGAGGTGGTTGGAGTAGGCGCCGCCGAAGGTGACGAGCCGGTCGTGGCCCGCCTCCAGGGCGGCCCGGAGGTTCGGCGCGAGTTTGCGCCACTTGTTGCCCGGGAGCTGCGGGTGGACGAGGTCGTCCCGCTTGAGGAGGAGCCGCACCCCCTGCGCGGCGAAGCGTTCGTCGGCCGCCTCGACGAGAGGGGACGGCGGGCGGGGGCGCAGCTCGGGGTGGGTCACCCGTCCATTGTCACTTCAGCCGGTCGGCCACACGTTCGCGCAGCCAGTCCATCGTGAAGCCCTTGGGGTCGATCTTGCCCGGCTGCCATTCGAGGTGGCCGATGACCGAGCGGGCGCCCCAGTCGTGGACGCGGCACAGGGCCGCCGCCGCGCGGGTGACGGCGTCGAGCTGGACGGCGGGCCAGGGGTCCTCACCGTCGCCGAGGTTCTCGCATTCGAAGCCGTAGAAGTAGCGGTTGCCGTCGGTGTCGGCCTGGTGGTCCGGGGGGAGGCGGCGCTCGGCGACGACCGCCGCGAGGACGTCGGAGTCGCCGGCGCCGGCGTGGTTGGCGCGGCCGTAGCCGACGAGGTGGACGCGGCCGTCCTTGGTGATGACCCCGTGGCAGAGGGGTCCGGGCAGGGCGCGGTCCCCGTCGCGGCAGAGCTGCACGGTGTAGGCGGTGCCGTGGGTGACGGTGTGGTGGATCATCACCCCGTGTACCGGCCCCCAGGGGCCCTTGTGGTTGCGGTTGTGCGTGCGCCAGCTGCCGACCTCGACGACGGTCAGCCCTTCGGCGCGCAGGGCGTGGATGAAACGGTCCGCGGACATGGGTGCGGACATGGCCGCCTCCCTTACGGTACGTGTTCGGTGCGTCACGTACCGGTGTAGTGGAAGCGGCCATTCCGTGGCTAGGGCGGGTTTCGGCCAGCCGTCACGCCGAGGCGAGCCAGAGGTCGGGGCCGAAGACCTCGTAGTGGATGTCGGACGCCGGGACCCCCTTGGCGATCAGCTGGGCGCGGACCGACCGCATGAAGGGGAGCGGGCCGCAGAGGTAGGCCTGGGTGCCGGGGGCGACGGGGGTGGCGTCCAGGTCGAGGAGGCCGGTCGCGTCGCCCGGCTCGGCGTCGGACTCGTACCAGAAGCGGGCCGAGGCGTCGGGGAGCTTGTGCGTCAGGGCGCGGTGGTCGGTGCGCAGGGCGTGGTCGGCGGGGGTGCGGTCGGCGTGGACGACGGTGACGGGGGCGGGGTGTCCCGTTTCGGCCAGGTGCTCCAGCATCGAGAGCATCGGGGTGCAGCCGATCCCGGCGGAGGCGAGCAGGACCGGCGCGGTGGAGTCCCGCAGGACGAGGTCGCCGTACGGGGCCGAGACGCGCAGGGTGTCGCCGGTGCGGACGTGGGCGTGGAGGTGGTTCGAGACCTCGCCGTCGGGGCCGTCGCCGCCGTGGACCCGCTTGACCGTGATCGTCCGGACGGGGGAGCCGGGGGCGCTGGTGAGGCTGTACTGGCGGATCTGGCGGGCGCCGTCGGGGAGTTCGGTCTGCACGGAGACGTACTGGCCGGGCTTGGAGCCGGGCGCCGGGGTCCCGTCGGTGGGGACGAGGTGGAAGGTGGTGCAGTCCGCGGTCTCCTCGACGCGCGCGGCCACGGTCCAGTCCCGCCAGACGTCGCCGGCCAGGACCCGCTGTTCGGCGTAGAGGCGCTCCTCGACGGCGATGAGGGCGTTGGCCATCAGCCAGTAGACCTCGTCCCAGGCCTCGGCGACCTCCGGGGTGACGGCCTCGCCGAGGACCTCGGCGATGGCCTCGAAGAGGTGCCGGTGGACGACCGGGTACTGCTCGCGGGTGACGCCGAGGGAGGCGTGCTTGTGGGCGATGCGGCCGAGCATCACGTCCGGGCGGGTGTCCGGGTGCTCCACGAGGTGGGTGGCGAAGGCCGCGACGGACCCGGCGAGGGCCTGCTTCTGGAGGCCGGCGTTCTGGTTGCCGCGGTTGAACAGGTCGCGCAGGAGTGCCGGGTGGGCCGCGAACAGCTTCTCGTAGAACAGCTCCGCGATGTCGCCGATCGCCGCCCCGACGGCGGGCAGGGTGGCGCGTACGGTCGCGGCCGACTTCTCGGACAGCATGGGGTCTCCTCGCGGCAGTGGTTAATTGGCATACGGGGTTCATATTTACGGGTGCGCGGCGGCACGCTCCCTGGTGGTGCGGGGCCCTCGGGGGTGGGTCAGCCGGCCGGGCCGCGGGCGGGGGCCGAGAGGCCGAGGAGGAGGGGCCCTGTGGGGGCCGCCACCAGTTCCGCCACCGTGAGCGGGTCCAGCGCGGCGAAGAAGGCCTCCTGGGCCCGGCGCAGCGCCCCGCGCAGGACGCACGCCCCGCGCAGCGGGCAGGGGGTGGTGCCGTCGCAGTCCACGACGTCCCCCTCGCCCTCCAGCTCGCGCACCACGCCGCCCACCGAGGCGGCCCGGCCGGCGGAGGTGAGCGCCAGTCCGCCGCCGCGGCCGCGCCGCGCCTCGACCAGGCCGAGGTGCTGGAGCCGGGCGACCACCTTGGCGGTGTGGGTGTAGGGAACCTCCATGGTCGCCGCCACCTCGCGGGTGGTGGGGAGTTCCGTGTCCTCGACCGCCAGGCGCATCAGGACGCGCAGCGCCAGGTCGGTGAATCGGGTCAGCCGCATGGGGACAGGGTAGGAAAACTGGCATCGGAGATGCAAGTTAGGGATCGGACCCAGAAGGATGCCCAGCCTGGACGGGAGTAGTCCCACCCTTTTGTGTAATGGTCCGACCGCATTGCGTGCTGAAAGGGTTCTCTATCGCAGACCCATGGAGTGATCGAAAGGCGAAGACATGTCGGTCCAGGCGGGCTCCGAATCCGAAGCCCAGACACCGCAGCGCAGTCTCGGCACCGCGGCCGCGCGGAACTTGGCGAGCACCACCAAGTCCGCCCCGCAGATGCAGGAGATCACCTCGCGGTGGCTCCTGAAGATGCTCCCCTGGGTATCCGTCCAGGGCGGCACCTACCGCCTCAACCGCCGCCTCAGCTACTCCGTCGGCAACGGCATCGTGGAGTTCGTCAAGACGGGCCGCCAGGTCCAGGTCATCCCCGCCGAACTCGGCGAACTGCCCCTCCTTCGCGACTACACCGAAGAGGACGTCCTCACCGAACTCGCCGCCCGCTGCCGGCAGCTCGACTTCGAGGCCGGCCAGGAGCTCACCTCCTTCGGCAGCCCCTCCGACCAGGTGTTCCTCCTCGCGCACGGCCGCATCGACCAGATCGGGCCCGGCCCCTACGGCGACGACGCCGTCCTGCGCACCGTCGCCGACGGCGCCTACTTCGGCGAGGACGCCCTCACCGACGAAGAGGCCATCTGGGAGTACACCGCCCGCGCCGCCACCTCCGGCACCGCCCTCGTCCTGACCCGCCAGGACTTCCAGATCCTCGCCGACCGGGTCCCCTCGCTCCGCGCCCACCTGGACAGCCTGAGCACCCGGCCCGAGCGGCACGCCAACCCGTACGGTGAGGCCGCCATCGACCTCTCCGCCGGCCACCACGGCGAAGCCGTGCTCCCCGGCACCTTCGTCGACTACGAGGCCCGCCCCCGCGAGTACGAACTCTCCATCGCGCAAACGGTCCTGCGCGTCCACACCCGCGTCGCCGACCTCTACAAC
Organism: Streptomyces sp. NPDC058157; assembly: GCF_042884105.1. NCBI lineage: Bacteria > Bacillati > Actinomycetota > Actinomycetes > Kitasatosporales > Streptomycetaceae > Streptomyces > Streptomyces sp. NPDC058157. Next base: position 21,213 of record NZ_JBHVUQ010000025.1, on the reverse strand, counting down.
CACCCGATGAACCAGACCGAACAGCAGCTGCGGCTGACGGTCGAGGCGCTGCGGGAGCGCCAGGAGCACGAGATGCTCAACAACCCCGACTTCGGCCTGCTCCACAACGCCGACTACGACCAGCGCGTCCAGCCCCACGACGGCGCGCCCACCCCCGACGACTTCGACGCGCTGCTCTCCATGCGCCGCGACTCGAACCTGTTCCTCGCCCACCCCAAGGCCATCGCGGCCTTCGGCCGCGAGTGCAACAAGCGCGGCCTCTACCCCGAGACCGTCGACGTCGCCGGGACCCGGGTGCCGGCCTGGCGGGGCGTGCCGATCTTCCCGTCCAACAAGATCCCGGTCAGCGACGCCCGGACGACGTCCATCCTCTGCATGCGCACCGGCGAGGAGAACCAGGGCGTCATCGGACTCCACCAGCCCGGGATCCCCGACGAGATCGAGCCGAGCATGTCGGTCCGCTTCATGGGCATCAACGAGCAGGCGATCATGTCCTACCTGGTCACCGCCTACTTCTCCGCCGCCGTCCTGGTCCCCGACGCGCTCGGCGTGCTGGAGAACGTCGAGATCGGCCGCTGGCGCTGATGGCCGCGCACACCGTCGCCACGGGCGAGGGGCAGGAGGCGGCCGCCCTCCTGGACCGCACGAGGGAAGCGGTCGACCCGGAGCTGCGCCGGGCCGTGGAGAGCCTGCCCGCCCCCACCCGGCGGGTGGCGGCGTACCACTTCGGCTGGGCGGACGAGGACGGCGGACCGGCCGCCGTCGGCGCGGGCAAGGCCATCCGGCCGGCCCTCGTCCTCGCCTCGGCGCGGGCCCTCGGCGGCCCGCAGGGCAGCCCCGGGTCCGCGGTACGGGCGGCGGCCGCCGTGGAGCTGGCGCACAACTTCACCCTGCTGCACGACGACGTCATCGACAACGACGCCCGCCGCCGCGGCCGGCCCACCGCCTGGACCGTCTTCGGGATCCCGGACGCCCTCCTGACGGGCGACGCGATGATGGCGCTCGCCCTGCGGATGCTCGCCGACGACCCGCACCCGGCCTCGGCGCGGGCCTCGGCCCGTCTCGCGGCCTGCATCGTCGAGCTGTGCGCCGGGCAGCAGGCGGACTGCGCCTTCGAACGGCGTTCCTCCGTCTCCCTGGAGGAGTGCCTGGCCATGGCCACGGCCAAGACCGGCGCCCTCCTGGGCTGCGCCTGCGCGGTCGGCGCGCTGTACGCGGGCGCCGGGCCGGAGGAGGTCGAGGCGATGGACGCCTTCGGGCGGGAGGCGGGCCTGGCCTTCCAGCTGATCGACGACCTGATCGGCATCTGGGGGGACCCCGGGCACACCGGCAAGCCCGCCGGGGCCGACCTGCTCGCCCGCAAGAAGTCCCTCCCCGTCGTGGCGGCCCTCACCTCCGGCACCGAGGCGGGGGAGGAGCTCGCCGCCCTGTACGCGGGCCCCATGACCGGGGACGAGGACGTGCCGCGGGCCGCCCGGGCCGTCGAGCGGGCCGGTGGCCGCGACTGGGCGCAGGACCACGCCGCCGACCGGATGGGCCGGGCGGTGCAGGAGCTGTCCCGCGCGGTGCCGGACGTGGCGGCGGCGGGCGGGCTGCTGGCGCTCGCCGAGTTCGTGACGCGCCGTACGAAGTAGGGCGGGTTGGCCCGTTCCGGCACCGCGGGGGTGCCGGAACGGGCCTTTCCGCGTGCTCGGGCCAACTCTAGTATCGCTCGCGGTAGTTGACGTGCGAGTGAAGGGCGTGACCTGTGGTGCTGGAGATACGTCAGGCGGATCGGTCGGACCGGGACGCCGTCGCGCGCCTGCTGGACGAGGCCTTCCGCAGCGACCCGGTCAGCTCCTGGGTCTTCCCCGACCCCGCGCACCGGGCCGCCGTCCACGGGAGGTTCCTCGGGGTCTTCGTCGACGTGGCCCTGGCCGAGGGCCGGATCGACTGCGCCGCCGACGGCTTGGCGGCCGCGCTGTGGCTGCGGATCCCGGCCGGCGATCCGGAGGGGGAGGCCGCCGAGGACGACGTCCCCGCGAAGATGCGCGCGGTGGCCGACCCCGGCAACGAACGGTGCGAGCTCGTCGGACGCCTCACGGGAGCCGTGCACCCGACCGCCGAGGAGCACGAGTACCTGCTCATGATCGCGGTCGCGCCCGGGCGGCAGGGCGAGGGGCTGGGTACGGAGCTGATCCGGCCGGTGCTGGAGCGCTGCGACCGGGACGGGGTCCCCGCGTACCTGGAGGCGAGCAGCGAGCGGAGCATGCGGCTCTACGAGCGGCTGGGGTGGGAGTTCACCGGTGAGGCGGTGCGGCTGCCGGACGGCCCGCTGATGTGGCCGATGTGGCGCAAGCCGCAGGGGGGTGGGGGCCTTGCCTAACCACTTCATCTGAAGTACTTTGACTGTCGTGCCACGGAGCGTGGCACCCCCTCACGGAAGAGACCCCGCTTGCGCAAGCTCACGTACTTCGTCGCCACCACCGTCGACGGGTTCATCGCGGCCCCGGACGGCGATGCCGATTTCATGTACGCCTACGTCGACCAGGAGTTCCTCGGGCACCTGATCGCCGAATATCCCGAGACGATCTCCGCCGCCGGCCGCGCCCACCTCGGCATCGCCGACGCCCCGCCGAAGCGCTTCGACGCGGTGATCATGGGCCGGAACACCTACGAGCCGGGCCTCAAGGCCGGCATGACCAGCCCCTACGGCCACTTCCGGGAGCAGTACGTCGTCTCCCGCTCCCTCGCCGAGGCGCCCGACCCCGAGGTGCGCCTGATCAGCGGGGACATCGCCGCCACGGTCCGCGAGCTCAAGGCGCAGGACGGCCTCGGCATCTGGCTGTGCGGCGGCGCCGACCTCGCGGCGCAGCTGGCCGACGAGATCGACGAGTACATCGTCAAGACCTACCCGGTCCTCGCGGGCGCCGGCATGCCGATGTCCCGCACGGGCTTCGGGGTGCGGGAGCTGGAACTGACCGGCTGCACTGCGTTCGGCGGCGGCCAGGTCGTCTCCGCGTACACCGTCAAGCGCTGACCGGGCGGACGCGCGGAACCGGCCTACCGTGGAGGTATGGCCGGTGAACGAGAACGCGCGCACCCGACGGTCGCCCCGCAGGCCGGGCACGAGCAGCGGACCTGCCCGGCCTGCGGGACCCCCGTGGAGACGGTGGTCCGCCGCCACAAGTCCCTCGGGATCTTCGTACCCACGTGGGGCCCGGGCCCCTGCCCCGACCCGGACTGCCCGCGGCACGCGCCCGCGGAGGGATGACCCTCCGCGGGCGCTGCCGTACGGGACGACCGTCAGGGCTCAGCCCTTGGTGCCGAGACCCGAGCCGACCAGACCGTTGGCCCACAGCTGGTTGACGCGGGAGCGCTCGGCGCTGTTCGGGTTGGGGTTGGTGCACGAGGTGCCCGGGCCGCCGCCCGACATCAGCTCGCTGCACGGACCCGAGTAGTGGTCCGGCAGACCCAGTACGTGACCCGTCTCGTGGGCCGTCACGCGGGTGGAGTTGTACTGCTGGTTCTGCGCGTAGTCCAGGAAGATGTAGCCCCGGCCGTGCCCGTCGGTGCTCGCGTACGAACCGCGGGAGTCGTTGCCCTCGTAGTACGAGAAGCTCCCGCCCGAGGCCACCTCCTGCAGCTTCACGTTCGAGACCGAGCTGTTCCAGATGCGGGTCGAGTTGGCTATCTGGGTGCGGAAGCTGGGCGCGTTGCGGGTGTTGTAGGTGACCGTGACGGCCGCCGTGGCGCTCGGGTTCGCGGCACGCTGCTCGGCCACCGCGCGCTGGACGGCCTCGAAGAAGGCCTTGTTGGCGGCCTGGTTCTCCGTCGAGCGCTCGTACGCGGCGTAGCTCGCCGGGCTGCCGCCCGCCGGGGTCGCGGCCGTCGCGCTCGGGACGACGCCGCCGAGGACGGCGACGACACCCAGGCCGACGGACGCGGCGGACAGCATGGTCCTGCGGGAGTGGCGCATGTGGGGGGCTCCTACTCGTCAGGTGGTGCGGTGGGGGGTGGATGGGTCATCCGGTACGGGAGTCTGCGGGAGCCGAAGGCGGGTGCGGATGATGTCAGAGGCCGATAACACCGCCCTATCGGGGGGTTTCGGAGAGATTTACCTTGGTCAACTAGCGTGAGAATGGCGGGATTCGGGGGGCTATCGGCGGCTGGTGCGGTCCCGTGGGCCCGCCTACCCTCGGGTCATGGAGCTCGAGGTGAGGCACCTGCGCGCGCTGTGCGCCATCGCCGACGCCGGCAGCCTGCACAAGGCCGCCCGGCAGCTCGGCGTGAGCCAGCCCTCCCTGACGACGCAGCTGCGCCGGATCGAACGGGCCCTCGAGGGCGAGCTGTTCCTCCGCGAGCGCACCGGCTGCCGGCCGACTCCCTTCGGGCGCACGGTACTCGGCCGGGCACGGCCGCTCCTCGCCGAGATGGCCGCACTGGTCGCCGACGCGCGGGCCGCCGCCCACGGACCCCGCCTGCGGATCGGCTCGACCGCGAGCCGGGCCCTGCCGGGGTGGCTGCGCCGGCTGCACCGGCGCGCGCCGGAGACGGAGACCACGCTGGTGGTCGACGTCTCGGCCAACGCGCTGCTGCGGATGACCGCCGCCGGGCAGCTGGACGTGGCGTTCGTGCACGAGGTGGAGGGCAGTCCGCTGCGGGTGCCGGGCGGGCTGGAGCTGCGGGTGCTGATGGAGCGCGAGCCGCAGTTCGTGTCCATGTCCCTGGACCATCCGGCGGCCCGCTCGTCGGTGGTGGAGTTAGAGGACCTGGCCGGGGACCGCTGGACGGTGGACCCCTCGGTCGACGGCGAATGGGACGGCCTGCGGCGCGTGTTCGCCCGCGCGGGCCTCACCCCGCAGGTCCTGCACGCCGACTACCACACGGCGGCGTCCCTGATCGTCTCCGGCGAGGCGGTGGCCCCGTGCCAGCCGACGTCGGGCCCCCGCGACGACATGGCGATCCGCCCGCTCCAGGGCGACCCCCTGGCGGTCCGCCTCCTGCTGGCCACCCGCCCGGGCGAACACGAGGAGGCCTACGAGGACCTCCGCGCCGCCTACCGCGAAGCGGCCCTGGGCACCCCGCCGTACCGTGCGTGGCTGTCGCGGCAGGGGAGCTCGCTGCTGGTGGCTTAGGCCCGCCATCTCCCCCTCGAGGGGCCGGGGGCGGGTCGGAGGCTGCCCACCCGCCTCGCGGCGGTGTCCCGGCGGGGCGGGGCGGGACTGCCGGCCGGGACCGGGGGAGGGCGGGGCCTCAGCCGGGCGGTCTCAGGGAGGGTTGGGGGCTTCCCGCCAGTCTCATCGTCCTTCCGCGTCGGGCCGGCCTGTCAAGGGCGCTCCTTCGTCGCGTCGCTGCGCGATGGCCTTCGGCCACCCTTGACAGACCGTCCCGCCACGGAAAAACGAAGACTGCCGCGAACCCCCCAAAGGAACGGGACGGAGGATCAATGGACATACGGCGGGATCAGGGATCAGGCGGGGTGGTCGGGGGCCGCCTCGCCGGGCATCCGGGCCGACATGGGCAGCAAGCGGCACCGCCGCACGCGTCAGATCGCTACGCGCTTCTCCCGTCTCGGCGTCCGGCGGCCGTCTGGGGCCGCTACCCGCAACACATGCCGGTCAGAGAGACATTCGGGGCCGGTGGGCGCGTCTGATCGCTACGCGCTTCTCTCGTTTCGGCGTCCGGCGGCCGTCGAGGGCTGATACCCGCAGCACATGACGAAACGGGCCCCATCCGGGACCCCACGGCGCCCGAGATCGCTACGCGCTCCCCATGTTCCGGCGTCCGAGGGCCGTCTGGGGCTGGTACCGGCGCCACAGGCCAACCGGCAGAGCATCCCGGCCCAGGACGGCGGCAAGCCGCCGAAAGAGCGAAGCGCGTAGCGATCCGACGCGCCCACCGACCCCGAATGGGGTCCTGATGAGCATGTCTTGCGGGTAGAGACCCCAGACGAGCTGCGGACGCCGAGACGGGAGAAGCGCGTAGCGATCTGACGCGGAGGGAGGCTCCGATTGCTCCTGAAAACGGCCCGGATGGGTGTCTGCCGGCCCCCGGCCTGGCCGCCTGGTCCCTGAGACCGCCGCGTGTCCTAGGAACGTCCGTCCCGTTCCTTTGGGGGTTTCCCGGCAGTCCTTGTCTTTCCGGTTCGGGTCGGTCTGTCAAGGGTCGCCGGAGGCGATCGCGAAGCGACGCGACGAAGGAGCGCCCTTGACAGGCCGGCCCGGACCGGAAGGACAGTGGGACTGGCGGGAAAGCCCCAACCCTCCCTGAGACCGCCCAGGTCGGACCCCGCCCTCGTGGGTCCCGGGCGGCTGTCCGCTACCGCCCCGCCGAAACCCCGCCACCACCCCGACCCCGCCTCCGTACCTGCTTGACTTCGCGACGCCGCGATATATCGTGTTCTGAAGAAGACGCGATATGTTGCGTGCGTCGCGTCGGTCCACGAGGAGGAGCAGCACCATGCCTGAGCAGATGACCTGGTCCGTCCCCGCCCCCCAGCGGCTCGCCTTCGAGCAGCCGGTCACGGACCTGCGGGTCCGTGTGGTCGGCGGCACCGTCAACGTCGTCGCCTCCGAGGACGGGCCCGCGCGGCTGGAGGTCACCGAGGTCGACGGGCCCCCGCTGCACGTGGTGCAGGAGGGCGGCACCCTCACCGTGTCCTACGAGGACCTGCCCTGGAACGGCACCCAGGGCTTCAAGAAGTGGTTCGAGGGCAAGCCCTGGAAGGCCTGGTCCGGCTCCTCCTCCGACGGGCGCAAGGCCTGGGAGCGCAGCGTCACCGTCACGCTGACCGTGCCCGCCGCCACCGCCGTCCAGCTGGCCGCCGTCAGCGCGACCGCGTTCGTCTCCGGCATCTCCGGCGCCACCGACGTCACCGGCGTCTCCGGCGACGCCACCCTGGTCGGGCTCTCCGGGCGGGTCAAGGCGCACACCGTGTCCGGCAGCGTCGAGGTGCAGTCCGTCACCGGTGAGCTCGGCTTCCACTCGGTCTCCGGCGGGCTGACCGTCGTCGACGGCGCGGGCGGCAGCGTACGGGCCGACTCCGTCAGCGGTGACATGCTCATCGACCTCGCCCTCGACGGCGCGGCCCCCAAGCCGGTGGACATCTTCCTCAACTCCGTCTCCGGCCAGGTCGCCATCCGCCTCCCGCACCCCGCCGACGCCAAGGTCGAGGCGAACACCGCCACCGGCAGCGTCTCCAACGCCTTCGAGGACCTGCGCGTCACCGGGCAGCTGGGCGCCAAGCGGATCACCGGCACCCTCGGCAAGGGCTCCGGCACCCTGCGGGCCACCACCGTCTCCGGGTCCATCGCCGTCCTGCGCCGCCCGCAGGCGGACACCGAGGCCGCCGCCTCCCTCCAGCTCGACAAGAAGGTGCTCTGACATGCCGCCCGTCTTCGCCCACGGCCGCCTCCGCCTCTACCTCCTCAAGCTGCTGGACGAGGCGCCCCGCCACGGGTACGAGGTGATCCGCCTGCTGGAGGAGCGCTTCCAGGGGCTGTACGCGCCCTCCGCCGGCACCGTGTACCCGAGGCTGGCGAAGCTGGAGGCCGAGGGGCTCGTCACGTACGCCACCGAGGGCGGGCGCAAGGTGTACTCGATCACCGAGGCGGGCCGCGCCGAGCTGGCCGACCGGGGCGGGGAGCTGGCCGACCTGGAGCTGGAGATCCGCGACTCGGTCTCCGAGCTGGCCGCGGAGATCCGTGACGACGTCCGGGGCGCCGCCGGTGACCTGCGGCGCGAGATGCTCGCCGCGGCCAACGCCTCGGCGACGCAGCCCGAGGACGAGTCCTGGAAGGCCGCCAAGGAGGAGCTCCGCAAGGCGCGCCAGGAGTGGAAGGAGCAGGCCCGCCGGGCCAAGGACGAGAGCCGCCGGGCCCGTGAGGAGGCCCAGCAGGCCCGCCGCCAGGCCAAGGAGGCCCAGGAGCGGGCCCGCGAGGAGGTGCAGCGGATCGCCGCGCAGCTCCAGGAGCAGCTCGGCAGGACGGGCGGGGTGTTCGGCAGCCTGGCCGGGGCCTGGCTGGGCGGCGGCGGTTCCGTCGCGCCCGAGACGCCCACCGCCCCGGGCCCGTCGGGTTCGGCGTGGGCCGACGACCTGACCCCCGGGCCGGACCCGGCCCGCGACCTGGACCGGCTGCTGGACCGGTTCCGTGACGACGTCCGGGACGCGGCCCGCGACCACGGGGTCACCCCGGCCCAGCTGGCCGAGGCCCGTGCCCACCTGGCGGCGGCCGCGGCCCGCATCGAGGCGGGCCTGCGCCCGGGCGCGTAGGCCGTCAGGCCGCGAGGGCGGTTTCCACCCGCGCGTACGTGACCCCGTGGTCCGCGAGGACCTCGGAGACCGTGCCGGGGCGGGTGAGCAGGGCCAGGAGCAGGTGGGGGGTGCCGATGTGGCGGTCCTTGCGGCCCAGCGCGATGCGCAGGGACTGCTCCAGGGTCTTCTTCGCCCCCTGGGTGAACGGGAAGTGGCGCCGCTTGGGTTCCGGGCGGCCCAGGGCCTCGCGGAGGGAGGAGCCGAGGCTCCGCCTGCGGGGTGCGGGGGCCGTGAGGGCGCCCTCGCCGTGGGTCTCCTCGATCCGGGAGACGATCTCCGAGAGGTCGATGCCCAGGTCCGCGAGGGCCTCCTCGTCCACCCTGGAGATCCCGCCCCGGCGGCGGGCCGCCTCCAGGTCGGCGGTCAGCGCGGGGGCGTCCACGCCGAGGGCGTCCAGTGCGCCCAGCTCCAGCAGGGACAGCAACAGGTGTTCCTCGGTGACGGTGTCGGCCCGGGCCGCCACGGCCTGGGCGACGGCCCGGGACACGGCCTCGCGCGCGTCCGAGGTGAAGCGTTCGAACATCAGAGCCTCCCATGCTTCTTGTGCACGGCCTGCCGGCTGACGCCGAGTTCGGCCGCGATCTCCTGCCAGGACCAGCCCTGGGCGCGGGCGCTGCGTACCTGGACGGCCTCCAGCTGCTCCAGCAGCCTGCGGAGGGCGGCCACGGCACGCAGGCCCACACGGGGGTCCCGGTCTCCGGCCCGTTCGGCGAGATCGGTGGCTTCGGTCATGCTGTCAATCTAGGTTGACGCGGGAGGGGTGTCAACCCAGATTGACGAGCAGGGGCGGGGGCGGATGCTCAGACCGTGAGGACGATCTTTCCGAATAGGTCGCCGGACTCGAGGCGCTCGAAGCCCTCGCGGGCGCGGTCCAGCGGCAGGACCTCGTCGATGACCGGGCGGACCCCGGTGGTCGCGCAGAAGGCCAGCAGATCCTCCAGCTCGTCCTTCGTGCCCATCGTCGAGCCGACCACCTTGAGCTCCAGGAAGAAGATCCGCCGCAGCTCCCCCTGGGGAGGGGTGTCGCCGCTGGTGGCGCCGGAGATGACCAGGGTGCCGCCGGGCCGCAGGCACTTGACCGAGTGGGACCAGGTGGCCGCGCCCACCGTCTCGATCACCGCGTCCACCCGGTGGGGGAGGCGGGCGCCGGGCGGGAAGGCCTCGATCGCGCCCAGTTCCACCGCCCGCTTGCGCTTGGCCTCGTCCCGGCTGGTGGCGTAGACCCGCAGGCCCGCCGCCTTGCCCAGGACGATCGCGGCGGTGGCGACGCCGCCGCCCGCGCCCTGGACGAGGATCGAGTCGCCGGGGCGGACCCCGGCGTTGGTGAACAGCATCCGGTAGGCCGTCAGCCAGGCCGTCGGCATGCAGGCGGCCTCCGCGAAGGACAGCTCGGCGGGCTTGCGCAGCACGTTCCAGGCCGGAACGCTGACCTGCTCGGCGAAGGTCCCCTGGTAGAGCTCGGTGAGCACCGAGCGGGGCTCGTCCGGGCCGACGCCGTGGCCGCTCTGGCCGATCACGGAGTGCAGGACGACCTCGTTGCCGTCCTGGTCGGTGCCGGCCGCGTCGCAGCCGAGGATCATGGGCAGTTTGTCGGCGTCGAGGCCCACCCCGCGCAGGGACCACAGGTCGTGGTGGTTGAGCGAGGCGGCTTTGACGTTGACGGTCACCCAGCCGGGGCGGGCCTCGGGGGCCGGGCGTTCGCCCAGCACGAGGCCGTTCAGGGGCTGGTCTCGGTCGATTCGGGCGGCATAGGCAGCGAACATGGCGCCAGAGGCTACCGGTCGGTAGGGCCCATGACCAGGGGCGCGGGGCTGCGGATGGGGCGTACTGGAAGCGGAGTGAGGTCTCTCAACTACCGTCCGTGCCATGCCGTTTGTGGGTCTGTATAGGCCTAAACGGAAGAGATCGGCAGGCTCCGGATGGGGGTAATATTCAGGCCATGCGGTGGCTCGTCATGATCGTGTCGCGTGCCCCGCACACTCCTTCTGCGTTCCCGGGGCGCCCTTCGCGCGCTCTTTCCGCGCGCCCGCTCGTGCCCGGTCGTGTCCGGTCGAGCCGGTGAGGAGGCCCACGGCCGGCCGCGGCGAAGGACCCGGGACGTCCCCTCCCCGTTCGGGGGCGGGGAGGGTGCGTTCCCCTGCGCGGCGGCCCTCCGTACACGAAGAGGCCCGGCCGGATCGCTCCGGCCGGGCCTCACCCGTTCAGCCCCGCGGGGCCCCGCCCGTCACTCAGACGAGGCGGGCCACGCCGTCGGCCTTCGCCGCCGCGGCGACCGCGGCCGTGACGGCCTCGGCGACGCGCTCGTCGAACGGCGAGGGGATCACGTAGTCGGCGGCGAGCTCGTCGCCCACGACACCGGCGATGGCATCGGCGGCGGCGATCTTCATGCCCTCGGTGATCCGGGTCGCGCGGACCTTCAGGGCGCCCGCGAAGATGCCCGGGAAGGCCAGCACGTTGTTGATCTGGTTCGGGAAGTCCGAACGGCCCGTGGCCACGACCGCCGCGTACTTGTGCGCGATGTCGGGGTGCACCTCGGGGTTGGGGTTGGCCATGGCGAAGACGAAGGAGTTCGGCGCCATGGTGGCGACTGCCTCCTCGCCCACCGTGCCGCCGGAGACGCCGATGAAGACGTCCGCGCCCGCGAGGGCCTCCTCCAGCGTGCCGCTGCGGCCCGTCTTGTTGGTCAGGCCCGCGATCTCCGCCTTGACGTCCGTCAGGTCGGTGCGGTCCGCCGAGACGACGCCCTTGCGGTCGGTGACGCAGACGTCGCCGATGCCCGCGTCCACGAGGATCTTGGCGATGGCGATGCCCGCCGCGCCGGCGCCCGCGATCACGGCGCGCAGGTCGCCGAGGGTGCGGCCGGTCAGCTTGGCCGCGTTGCGCAGGGCGGCCAGCGTCACGATGGCCGTGCCGTGCTGGTCGTCGTGGAAGATCGGGATGTCGAGGGCCTCCTGGAGGCGCCGCTCGATCTCGAAGCAGCGGGGGGCGGAGATGTCCTCCAGGTTCACCCCGCCGAAGGACGGCGCCAGACGGATGACCGTCTCGACGATCTCGTCCGTGTCCTTGGTCGCGAGCGCGATCGGAACCGCGTCCACGCCGCCGAACTGCTTGAACAGGATGGCCTTGCCCTCCATGACGGGGAGGGAGGCCTCGGGACCGATGTCACCGAGTCCGAGCACGGCCGTACCGTCGGTGACGACGGCGACCACGTTGGACTTCCAGGTGTACTCGTTCACGAGCTCGGGCTGCTCGGCGATGGCGGTGCACACCTTCGCCACGCCGGGCGTGTAGGCCAGGGACAGGTCATCCTTGTCCTTGACGGGCACGGTGGCCTGGATGGCCATCTTGCCGCCCCGGTGCAGCGCGAAGACCGCATCGGGGTTGTTGTCCGTCGCGCTGTCGCTGCGAGGGTTGACGATCTCGGCTGCCACTTCGTGTGACCCCTTAAGTCCTTGTGTTGATTGAGGGTGGCCACTCCTGGTTAAGGGGTGGGCGGGCACCGCGTCCGTACTCCGCATCGACGGTTGGCCCGTCTCCGCGGAGGGGAGGTTCGTACGCGCGGGCGCGCCGCACGCGCGCCCTGAGCCCCGGATGAGGGGTGTAAGGATCTGTTCTACCCGAAGAGCACACGCCCAGACGAGTCGATTCCGGACTGATCGTAGGGTCCTTGTCCCGGTTTTGGCCAAAAGTCCAAAGGTTGCTGTCCAGTACCTGAGACGAGCCGCAAATAGTGAGGCGAAAATGCCAGGTCACGGCGGTTTGTGCGGCTCCGAGGGGCCTTGCCCGCAGTCCTGTTGGGTAGTCGGGGGCGCCCGTTATCTGATTTTGACCTCACGGGCACCCTGAATGCGTCAGTCCGAATGGCAAGATGCCGTAATCACACAAGGTCGCGGCGCTCGATGGTGCGTGCTCGACCTGTTCTCGGATGCTTTTCCACCCCTGTCGGAGGAACCAGCTCATGACCGCTAGCACCACCCGTCGTACGACCGCCGCCCGGTCCCGGATCGCCGCGGTCGGCGCGATCGCGGTCGCCGGCGCCCTGATCCTCACCGGCTGTGGCGACCAGACCGACAAGGCCTCCTCCGGCTCGGGCACGGCCGACAAGAGCGCCCCGCTCTTCTCCAAGCTCCCGAAGAAGATCCAGGACGCGGGTGTCATCAAGGTCGGCTCGGACACCGCCTACGCCCCGATGGAGTTCGTGGACAACGGCAAGATCGTCGGTGTGGACCCGGACATCGCCGAGGCGCTCGGCAAGCAGCTCGGCGTGAAGCTCCAGTTCACCTCCGGCACCTTCGACGGCCTGATCACCTCGCTGGAGACCGGCCGCCAGGACGTCGCGATCTCCTCGATGACGGACAACAAGAAGCGCCAGGAAGGCCTTGACGACAAGGGCCAGAAGATCGGCAAGGGCGTCGACTTCGTCGACTACATGTCCTCCGGCGTCTCGCTCCTGGTCCGCAAGGGCAACCCGGACAACATCAAGTCCCTCGACGACCTCTGCGGCAAGACGGTCGCCGTCCAGCGCGGCACCATCTACGAGGACACCTTCAAGGCCCAGGCCGAGAAGTGCGGCGACAAGAAGCTCACCATCGAGGCGTTCGACACCGACGCCGAGGCCCAGACCCGCGTCAAGGCCGGCGGCGCCGTCGCCGACCTGAACGACTTCCCGGTCACCTCGTACATCGCGAAGACCTCGGGCGGCGGCAACGACTTCGAGGTCGGCGGCCAGCAGTCCGACGTCGGCCTCTTCGGCATCGCGGTCTCCAAGAGCAACAACCAGCTCCGCGACGCCCTCAAGGAAGCCGTCGACGCCATCATCAAGGACGGCTCCTACGCCAAGGTCCTGGAGAAGTGGAACGTGAAGGACGGCGCCGTGCAGTCCGCCACGATCAACGCCGGCAAGTAATACCGAAGCGCTCCACTGAAGGGCAGTCATTGTGACTGACAAGATCGACAAGGGTCCGGAAGACGCCACTCCGCCGGCCGGGCCCGGCGCCTCGGGCACCACCCCCTACGAGGCCATCAAGGCAATCCCCGTACGGCACTACGGCCGCTGGATCAGCGCCGTGGTCGTGGCCGTACTGCTGGCGTGGCTCGTCTACGCCTTCTCCCAGGGCAAGATCATCTGGGGGACGGTCGGCGACAAGCTGTTCGACTCCTCGGTCATCAGCGGCCTCGGCAACACCGTCGTCATCAGCATCACCTCGATGGCGCTGGGCCTCGCCCTCGGCATCCTCTTCGCGGTGATGCGCCTGTCGAAGAACCCGGTCACCAGCTTCGTGGCCTGGCTCTACATCTGGTTCTTCCGCGGCACCCCGGTCTACGTCCAGCTGCTGGTCTGGTTCAGCCTCCCGCTGATCTTCCAGTACATCAACCTCGGTCCGATCTACAAGAACGAGACCGTCGACGTCATGACCCCGTTCATGGTCGCCCTCCTGGGCCTCGGCCTGAACGAGGGCGCCTACATGGCGGAGATCGTCCGCGCGGGCATCCAGTCCGTCGACGAGGGCCAGAGCGAGGCCTCCCACGCGCTGGGCATGACCCAGACGCAGACCATGCGCCGCGTCGTGCTCCCGCAGGCCATGCGCGTGATCATCCCGCCGACCGGCAACGAGTTCATCAACATGCTGAAGACCTCCTCCCTGGTCTCGGCGGTGCAGTACACCGAACTCCTGCGGGCCAGCTCCAACATCGGCAGCACCGCCGGCGCGGTCATCGAGATGTACTTCGTGGCCTCCATCTGGTACCTGGCCCTGACCAGCGTCTTCAGCGTCGGCCAGTACTACCTGGAGCGCCGCTACGCCCGCGGCGCGCAGCGCACGCTGCCGCCCACGCCGTTCGAACGGCTGAAGGCCAACCTGAACATGTTCCGCCGTACGGAGGTCGCGCGATGACCGCCAAGACCGCTCAGCCGATGGTCAAGGCCGAAGGCGTCCACAAGTCGTACGGCGCCGCCCACATCCTGCGGGGCATCGACCTCGAGGTAGCCCCCCGCGAGGTGTTCTGCCTGGTCGGCCCGTCCGGCTCCGGCAAGTCCACCTTCCTGCGGTGCATCAACCACCTGGAGCGCATCAACGCCGGCCGGCTCTCGGTCGACGGCCAGCTGGTGGGCTACAAGCAGAAGGGCGACAAGCTCTACGAGCTGAAGGACAGCGAGGTCGCGGCCCAGCGCCGGGACATCGGCATGGTCTTCCAGCGCTTCAACCTCTTCCCGCACATGACGGCCATAGAGAACGTCATGGAAGCCCCCGTCATGGTCAAGGGCGAGTCCAAGGCGGTGGCCCGCGAGCGCGCGGTCAAGCTCCTGGACCGGGTCGGCCTCGGCGACAAGGGCGGGAACTATCCCACCCAGCTCTCCGGCGGCCAGCAGCAGCGCGTGGCGATCGCCCGCGCGCTGGCCATGGAGCCGAAGCTGATGCTCTTCGACGAGCCCACCTCGGCCCTCGACCCGGAGCTGGTCGGCGACGTCCTCGACGTCATGCGCGACCTGGCCGAGTCGGGCATGACCATGATCGTGGTGACCCACGAGATGGGCTTCGCCCGCGAGGTCGGCGACAACCTCGTCTTCATGGACGGCGGCGTCGTGGTCGAGTCCGGCCACCCGCGCGACGTGCTGGGCAACCCGCAGCACGACCGCACCAAGGCGTTCCTCTCCAAGGTCCTGTAGCCGCGCGGCCGTGGCGAAGGGGCGGTACGGGTCTCCGTACCGCCCCTTCGCGCTGCCGCCGGAAGTTACCGCTTCAGACCTAGGACCAGCGCGTCCGAGGGGGAGCGCCAGACCGTGCGGGCCTCCGCGAAGCCCGCCTCCCGCAGGGTGCGCGCGTGCCAGAACTCGTCGGGGGTGTCCCCGTCGGCGTGCTCCCCGTAGATCGCGAAGCGGGCCTTCGTCGGCTCGGCCAGGACCGGGTCGGCGGCGGCCAGTGCCCACCAGTCGCGCCAGTCCAGGACCCCGGCCGCCTTCGCCCGGTCCATCCCCGCGTGCCGCAGCGCCCGGTCGGCGGCGTTGACCAGCGGGGTGGAGGGGTCGGGCATGTGGTCGGCGTTCATGAACACCCCGCCCGGGCGGACCAGCTCCGCGATCTGCCCGTAGAGGACCGCCAGCTCGTCGCTGTGCAGCCAGTGCAGGGCCGTCGCGGTCAGGACGGCGTCGTAGGAGTCGTACGGGAGCGCCGCGCGCCAGTCGGGGTCCTTGAGGTCGGCGGTGACGAAGGCGACCCGGTCGTCGCCCGCGAAGTGGCCCCGGGCGATCGTCAGCAGGGCGGGGTCGAGATCCAGCCCGGTGGCGACCGCCTCCGGGAACCGTTCGAGGAGGCGGTCCGTGATACTTCCCGTACCGCACGCGAGGTCCAGGACCCGGGGGGCGGGGCCGGTCAGCGCCCCGACCATGTCCAGCATCACCCGGAACCGCTCCTCGCGGTCGGGCATGTACCACTCCTGCTGGCGGTCCCAGCTGTCCTGCCAGGCCTGCCAGTCCGTACCGAACGAGCCAGTCACCGTATCCGTCATCCCGAACCCCTCCATACGTAATACCCTCGAAGCGAGAGCAGCCGTTACCGGCGGCCGTGACCCGACCCTAACCCGCAGCCGTAAGGACTACAAGTGGAACTGGCCCATTACTCGGACTATGCCGTGCGCCTGGTCAACACCGAGGAGCCGGCCCGCAACAAGGACGCCCTCACCTCGGCGGACGACGTCCGTGCCCTCTTCGGCCCCAGCACGCAGATGGCCCGCCGCGTCACCGACACCGACGTCACCCGCTTCCGCAACGTCCGCGGCCGGCTCCGCGCCGTCTTCGAGGCCGCCGACGGCGGCGACCACGTCCTCGCGGTGGACCTGCTGAACTCCCTGCTCATGGAGTTCCCCGTCAGCCCCCAGGTCTCCGGCCACGACCTCGTCGGCCCCGACGGACGCCCCGACTGGCACATCCACCTCGCCGACCACCCCTCCAACGCCAGCGCCGGCTACGCCGCCATCGCGTCCTTCGGCCTGGCCTTCCACCTCACCGAGCACGGCCCCGACCGGCTCGGCCTCTGCCAGGCCCCGCCCTGCCGCAACGCCTACCTCGACACCTCCACCAACCGCTCCCGGCGCTACTGCTCCGACCGCTGCGCCACCCGCGCCAACGTCGCCGCCTACCGCGCCCGCAAGCGCCTGGAGGCCGAGGAGTCCGCCCGCAGCGGCCGCACCGCCGACAGCGCCCAGGACAGCCGGGCCCTCAGCGAACTCTGATGCGCCGGGCGGGGCCGCAGCCGCAGCACGGCCGTCGCCAGGACGAGGTCGTCGGGGACGGCGCCGTAGTCGGTGCTGTCCCCGGTCTCGTTGAACGGGTTGTCCCCGAGCACCCACCAGCCGCCCGGCCGCCGCTCCGCCGCCCGCTTCACCACCAGCAGGTCCTGCTGCAGCGGATGCCGGAACACCACCACGTCACCCGGCCGGACCAGCGCCCCGTACCGCACCACCATCCGGTCCCCGGGCAGCAGCGTCGGCACCATCGACGGCCCCACCACCTCAGTGATCCCGACGCGCACCCGCGCCCGCCCGCTCTCCGCCATCCACAGCCTCCTCGTCCTGCCCGCATGGTGCCGCACGCCGCCGTAGGTTCGCTCACCCGTCCTCGGCGGAGGCTGGACTTTTGTCCTAAGCCCATGGGGGCGCCCGCGATTTCCGTCTTCTCAGCGAGTAATCTCCACCCTTGAGAAGACGATCACGAGGAGGACCCACTCCAATGCTTTCCCGCTTCTTCGCCCCCAAGGTGAAGGTCTCCGCCCACTGCGACCTGCCCTGCGGCGTGTACGACCCGGCCCAGGCCCGCATCGAGGCCGAGTCCGTCAAGGCCGTCCAGGAGAAGTACCAGGCCAACGAGGACGCGGACTTCCGCGCGCGCGCCATCACCATCAAGGAGCAGCGCGCCGAGCTCGCGAAGCACCACGTCTCGGTGCTGTGGAGCGACTACTTCAAGCCCCCGCACTTCGAGAAGTACCCCCAGCTGCACACCCTGGTCAACGACACCCTGAAGGCCCTCTCGGCCGCCAAGGCGTCCAACGACCCGGCGACCGGCGCCAAGGCCCTCGAGCTCATCGCCGAGATCGACCGCATCTTCTGGGAGACGAAGGCCGCCTGATCCAGGCCTTCCCCCGGCACCACCACCGAGGGGCCCGACCGCATGCGGTGCGGCCCCTCGGTCGTTGCCGCCTGCGGACTACTCGTCCTCGTCGTCCTCGTCGTCCAGCCGGGCCAGCCAGGTGGCCAGGCGCTCGACCGGGACCTCGAAGTCAGGATTGAGGTCCACGAAGGTGCGCAGCTGCTCGGCGAGCCACTCGAAGGTGACCTCCTCCTCGCCGCGCCGCTTCTCCAGCTCCTCGATGCCGCGATCGGTGAAGTACAAGTCGGGCTCCGTGCCGTCTCGGGGTGTGTTTCCCGCCAGGATAATCCGGGTCCCCTGCGACACCTCCCGCCTTCCCGCCACCGGCGCTAGCGTGGACGGAGCCGATGGGGCGGGCGGGGGAGGGGGGTCTCGGGATGCCGGACGGGCGCACGGTCGGCCCCGCGCGCGCCTTCGAGCTCCTCGAACCCCTGGTCCGGGCCGCCACGGTACGCGTCCACGCGGCCCCGGGCGGGTATGACAGCGCTGGGACCGGACCCACCTGGGGCAGCGGCTTCTTCATCGCCCCCGGCTGGGTCCTCACGTGCGCGCACGTCGTCGGTGAAGGGGGTGCCGGGGTGCGTCTGGCGGGGCGTGAGGTCGGCATCAGCTTCTTCCCCGGCGGGGACACCACCGCCGGCGGGACGGTCGCCGGGCGGGTGGAGTGCGTCCTGCCCGAACGGCTGGACGAGCGCCGGCCCGGCCGGCGGGCCCTGTGGGACCTGCCCGACCTCGCACTGGTCCGCGTCCTGTCACCCGTCACCCACACCTGCGTCTGGCTCACCGACCGGGCCCGGCCCCGCCTCGACGAGGCCGCCTACTTCGGCTGCACCGAGGAACTCGGCATCCGCGAGATCACCGGCCGCACCACCCGGCTGCGCGGCCTCGCCGGAGGCGGCGCCGCCATCCGCCTCGGCGACGACGACGAGATCGAGGCCGGCATGTCCGGCGGCCCCGTCGTCGACCTGGCGCGCGGGGAGGTCGTCGGCGTGGTCAAGGCCCGGCGGCACGCGGGCGGCGGCGGCCTCGCCGTGTCCGTGTCCCAGCTGCGGACCCTGCCCCTCGCCGCGACCGGCCAGACCGGCCTCTACCGCCGGGTCATGCAGGCCCACGACCTGTACCACTACGACCGCCACCTCAGCGACCTCGACAGCCGCCGCACCTGGACCGACGTCCACGACCTGCTCCCCGACACCGAGAGCGACCCCTACGGCGGCCGCGGCCGGCTCACCCCCGGCGAGCGGACCACCCTGTCCGGGCTCCTCGCCGAACTGCCGCCGCCCGGATCCTCCGAGGCCGTGCGGGAACTCGCCGAACGGGCCAGGGGCGAGGAACCCGACACCACCCTCCCCGCCCCCCTCAGCTGGCGCGACGGCCTCGGCCTCCTGCACGACCCGCCCGGCGCGGGCGGCGAGGCCGCCGCGATGCTCCGCTACGCCACCGGCGTCAGCGTCGCCGACCACCGCGAACCGCCCGCCCCCGGCGCCGACGAGGAACTGTGGGACTGGGTCCGGGCCACCGCGGAACGGCTGTGGCGGCCGCTGCGCCGCGAGCTCGCCGAACAGCACGAACGGGGCCTGGCCGAACGGGACCGGCGCCGCCGCCAGGCCGCCGGACGGGCCGCCCTGGGCCGCGCCCGGCCGCCCCAGGGCCTGCCCGCCGGACCCTCGGTCCTGCTGGAGGCCTGGGCGCACGGCTGGGAGGACGTCTACGACTGGCGGGTGTCCGTCCTGGCCGGCCCCGCCCGGCCCGGCCGGGTCACCCCGGTCGCCGCCGGCGTACGGGCCACCCTCGCGGGCCTGCCCGAGGCGCTGCGGGCCCCGCTCGCCGAGGGCTTCCGCCGCTGCGACACCCACGAGAGCGCCGCGCCGCTCGAAGTGGCCGTCGCCCCCGAACTGTTCGGGCTCGCCTTCGACGAGTGGCCCGTCTCGGGCGGCGTCCCCGTCGGGGTGCAGCGCCCCGTGGTGCTGCGCCACCCGGACGCCGCCGCCGGCCCCGCCGCCCGCGCACGCTGGGCGCGGGTGCAGGCCGGGCCCCTGCTGGACCAGCGCGCCGACTGCTCGCGCGGCCGCCCCCGCAGCCCCTCCCCGGGCTGGCTCCAGGGACTGCCCGACACCACCGTGCCGGTGCTCTGCCGGGACCCCGCCGCCGACCCGACGCTGGGCGCCCTGCACTCCGTACGGGACGCCGGGTACGGGGTGGCGGTGTGCCGGCGGCCCCCGGCCGACCCCTCGACCTCGTGCGCGCCCTTCCACCGGGGGCTGCGCGAGGAGTTCACCGAGGCGGCCCGGGGCGCGGCCCTGCCGCAGCGCCTCCAGAGCCTGCGGCAGCGGGCCCACGGGGCGGACCCCGACGCGTACTGGGCGGCCGGGCTGGCCCTCGTCTGGGAGGACCCGGACCGCGCCCTGCCGGAGGACGAACCGCTGCAGGGGGACCTTTGAGGCGGGGGCCCGCAGGAGGGCGGCCGTGGTGTGGGAGGGAGCGGCAGTGAACGACGAATGGCTGATCTACCGGGGGGTCGGCGAGCCCCACGACGGGATCGAGACGCTGCCCGACCCGCCGCCCTGGCGGGACTTCGACGGCGGGCCCGTCGCCGAGCCCGGCCCGGCGGCCGCGGCCGCCGACGGGAACGTGGCCCGGCGCCTGGGCGCCCACCGGCAGGCCGCCGAGCTGCACCGGCCCGAGCCCGAGGAACTGGAGGCCGTCAACGCGGCCCTCTACCTGCGCCGGCCCCTGCTGGTCACCGGCTACCCCGGCACCGGCAAGTCCACCCTCGCGCACGCCGTCGCCCACGAGCTGAAACTCGGCCGCGTGCTGCGCTGGCCCGTGGTGTCGCGGACCGTCCTCCAGGAAGGGCTCTACCGCTACGACGCCCTCGCCCGGCTCCAGGACGTGCAGATCGCCGCGAGCGGGGCCGGCCGGGGAGGCGGGGCCGCGGCGGCGACGCCCCCCGGCATCGGCAGGTACATCCGGCTCGGGCCGCTCGGCACCGCCCTGCTGCCCACCGCCCGGCCCCGCGTCCTGCTCGTCGACGAACTCGACAAGAGCGACATCGACCTGCCCAACGACCTGCTGAACGTGCTGGAGGAAGGCGAGTTCACGCTGCCCGAGCTCGAACGCGTCGCCGACTCCGAGCCCGAGGTCCAGGTCCTCACCGACGACGGCACCAAGGCCACCGTCCAGGGCGGCCGGGTCCGCTGCCGGGCCTTCCCCTTCATCATCCTCACCAGCAACGGCGAACGGGACTTCCCCGCCGCCCTGCTGCGCCGCTGCATCCAGCTCAAGCTCGGCCAGCCCGGCGAGAAGCGCCTCGCCACCATGGTCCGCGCCCACCTCGGGGAAGAGGCCGCGCGGCTCGGCGCCGACCTGATCCGCGAGTTCCTCAGCCGCTCCCGCTCCGAACTGGTCGCCGCCGACCAGCTGCTCAACGCCATCTACCTCACCCACTACGCCTCCCCGCCCAGCCGCGAGGACCTCGCCGACCTCCTCATCCAGCGCCTCGACCGCCCGAGGTGAGCACCGGTGCCCCCCGAGCACGCCGACCCCCCGGCCACCGGCCCCGGCGACCCCGGGCTGCGGGCGCTGGCCGGGCTGCTCCGGGCCGCCGGGCTCGACCCGTCGCCCGAGGAGCTCGCCGACGCCCTCTGGCTGGCCGCCCGGACCCGCGAGGCGGCCCGCGCGGCCGCGCCCGACCCCGGCACCGGCCGGGAGCCCCGGCCCGCCCGGACGCCCGCGGGGGCCGGGCGGGCCCCGGGGCGCCCGGCCGGCACGAGCC
>NZ_JBHVUQ010000024.1:0-63016 GCF_042884105.1 Streptomyces sp. NPDC058157 | reverse complement strand
GTGGTGGTGCGGCCCGCGGCCGAGGCCGCCGCGGCGGCGGCCGGCGGGCGCGCCGAGCCCTCGGCGCAGCGGACGGCGCCCGCGCGGACCACGATCGTGGCCTCGTGGACCGCGCCCGACGGCAGCAGTCACCAGGGCGCGGTCCCGGCGGCGGAGGAACCGCCGCGTGCGGGCGACCGGTTCCGGATATGGACCGACATCCGGGGCCGGCTCGTGGGGCAGCCGCTCGACCCCGGTGCCGCGTCCTTCCACGCCGCCATGGCCGGGCTGGCCTCCGCGCTCACCGCGGCCGCGCTCGCGGAGACGCTCCGCCGTCTCGTCGTACGAAGGCTCATGCATCGGCGGTACATGCGTCTGGACCGGGCGTGGGCGGCGGCCGGGCCCGACTGGGGCCGGGCGGGTGCGGGCAGCTGACCTGGCAACTCCCGGGCCCCGCGCGCGCTACGGTGGAGCCGCAGGCCCGTCCGGCCGGCCGCTTCGGCGCCCGGGAGGGGCCGCGGCCGCTTCAGCCGCTCCGGCCCGACCGGCGGCGCGAGTACGAGGGTGGGGGCACGGCAGCACGATGGCTCAGGGCACGGTCCAGGTGACGCACGGCGGGGCCTCGCGGTGGCGGCGGCGCCAAGGAGAGTATCCGACGCTGGGCGCCGCCCTCGCGGTCGCGGGCGACGGCGACGTACTGTCCGTCGCACCCGGAACCTACCGGGAGAACCTGGTGCTGCTTCATGCCGTCACCCTGCGCGGGCCCGAGGGAGCGGCGGCCGGCTCGGTGCGGATCGCCCCGCTCGACGGGGTCGCGCTGACCGTGCGCGCCTCGGCGGTGGTCCAGGACCTCTACCTGGAGGGGGCGGACCGGGCGGCGCCCGCGCTGCTCGTCGAGGATGGCTCCCCCGAGTTCAGCGACCTGCGGGTGCACACCCGTTCGGCGTCCGGCATCGAGGTCCGCGGCGGGGCCCGGCCCCTGGTCCGCCGGTGCACGGTGGAGAACCCGGCCGGGGTGGGGATCGCCGTACTGGACGGCGGCGGCGGGGTGTTCGAGGAGTGCGAGGTGCTCGCCGCCGGGCAGAACGGGTTCTCGGTGCGTGGCGGGCACCCCCGGCTGGAGCGGTGCCGGATCCACCACGCCATCGGCTCGGGCATCGCCGTGACCGGCGAGGGCTCCGGGCTGGAGGCGCTGGGCTGCGAGGTGTACGAGATCAAGGGCAGCGGGGTGCAGGTGGCGGCGCGGGCCGCCGCCCGGCTCACGGACTGCTCGGTGCACCGCACCTCCGGCGACGGGGTCACCCTCGACACCGACGCCGTCCTGGCCCTGGCCGGGTGCGACATCCACGACATCCCGGAGAACGCGGTCGACCTGCGCTCCCGTTCCGTGCTCACCCTCAGCCGGACCACGGTCCGCCGGTTCGGCCGCAACGGCCTGTCGGTGTGGGACCCGGGGACCCGGGTGGAGGCGGAGTCCTGCGAGATCCACGACAGCACGGGCGACTATCCGGCGGTGTGGATCAGTGACGGGGCCACCGCCTCCTTGGAGTCCTGCCGGCTGCATGACGTGCCGGACGCGCTGTTCGTCCTGGACCGGGGCTCGCGCGCGGACGTGTCCGACAGCGACCTGGCGCAGGTCCGCAACACCGCCGTCTCCGTGAGCGACGGCGCGACCGCCCGGCTGGAGGACTGCCGGATCCGCGAGGCGGGCACCGGGGCGTGGTTCCGCGACCACGGCAGCGGCGGCACCCTGAGCGACTGCACCGTCGACGGCGTGCAGACCGGGGTGATCGTCTCCAAGGGCGCCGACCCGGTCCTGGAGCGGGTGACGGTGACCTCCGCCGCCGAGGCCGGGTTCTACGTGTCGGCGGGCGGCCGGGGCACCTTCACGGACTGCCGGGTGACGGGCAGTTCCGGCTTCGGCTTCCACGTCCTCGACGGCTGCCGCAGCACGCTCACCGGATGCCACACCGAGCGGTGCGCGCGCGGCGGCTACGAGTTCGCGGAGGACGGCCCGTTCGCCGAGGGGTGCACGGGCGACGGGTCGGGGACGCGGGCCACCGCCGAGGCGGTCTCCGGCGCCGGGGCGCGGCCCGTGGTGCGTGCGGTGACGGCCGTGCGGGACCTCGGGGAGCGGTCGGCCGGGGCGCCCGGCCCGGCGCCGCTGCCGGAGCCGCGCCCCCGGGAGGCGGCGGGCCCGGCCGGCCGGGGCGCGGGCGAGGTGCTGGGACAACTCGACGCGCTGGTGGGGCTGGACAGCGTCAAACGCGAGGTGCGGGCCCTCACGGACATGATCGAGGTGGGGCGCAAGCGGCAGCAGGCGGGCCTCAAGGCGGCCTCGGTGCGCCGGCACCTGGTCTTCACCGGCTCCCCGGGTACGGGGAAGACCACGGTGGCCCGGCTGTACGGGGAGATCCTCGCCGACCTGGGGGTGCTGGAGCGCGGCCACCTGGTGGAGGTCTCCCGGGTGGACCTGGTCGGCGAGCACATCGGGTCCACGGCCATCCGCACCCAGGAGGCCTTCGAACGGGCGCGGGGCGGGGTGCTGTTCATCGACGAGGCGTACGCGCTGGCGCCGGAGGACTCGGGCCGGGACTTCGGGCGCGAGGCCATCGACACGCTGGTGAAGCTGATGGAGGACCACCGGGACGCGGTGGTGGTGATCGTCGCCGGGTACACGGAGGAGATGGAGCGGTTCCTGACGGTCAACCCGGGTGTGGCGTCCCGGTTCTCACGGACCATCACCTTCGGGGACTACGGGCCGCGGGAGCTGCTGCGGATCGTGGAGCAGCAGGCGGAGGAGCACGAGTACCGCCTGGGCGAGGGCACGGCCGAGGCGTTGCTGGCGTACTTCACGGACCTGCCCAAGGGCCCGGCCTTCGGCAACGGGCGGACCGCGCGGCAGACCTTCGAGTCGATGGTGGAGCGGCACGCGGGCCGGGTGGCGCAGCTGGCCGAGGCGGGCACGGACGAGCTCACCCTGCTGTTCCCGGCGGATCTGCCGGTGCTGCCCGCGCCTTGCTGATCCGCTGGACGGGCAGGCCGGTGCCCTCCCGCGCTCCGGGCCGGGCGGCGTCGGCCAGGCGGGCCAGGAGCGCGTCGCGTTCGGCGGTGAAGGCCGGGTCGGCCTGGTAGCCGGTGTGGCGCAGGATCGGTGCGGGCAGCGGGTGCAGGGCGTCCCGGCCGTAGGCCACCGGGTCGGCGAGGGGGCCCCGGTCCACGGGCCCGTCCGCGTCGGCGCCGGCCCGCCCGGACCCGCCGGAACCCGGGGCGGAGCCGCCGACGCCGACGGGTCCGCCGATGGGGTCGGTGGCCCGCCACAGGTTGCGCCAGCAGTCGAGGTCCTGGTGCAGGGCGGCGAGCGGTCCTGGTCCGAAGTAGGCGGGGAACCAGCGGCCGTAGAGCCGGGCCAGCGGTGATCCGTATGTCAGGAGGCCGACGCGGCGGCGGGTCCCGGGCGGCAGCTGCCAGACGGCGGCCGCCGCGAGCACGCTGCCCTGGGAGTGCCCGGAGACGACGAGCCGCCCTCCGGTCCGGGCGGTCCAGCCGGTCATCCGCCAGGTGAGGTCGGGCACGGCCCGCTCGGCGTAGCAGGGCGGGGCGAAGGGGTGGGCGGCGCGCGGCCAGAAGGTGCCCACGTCCCACAGGATCCCGATGGTGCGCCGTGAGGCGGGGTCGCGGTAGGCGCGCCGGCCCAGGGCGACGAAGGCGGCCATCCCGAAGCCGATCAGCCAGGATCCGCTGTCCTGGGCGGCCCTGGCGGCGGCGGCCGCCAGGGGGTGGGCGTCGCGGGCGGCCTCGGCCGGGACCCGTCCGCTCCCCCACGCCCCGGCGAGGGCTCCCCCGCCGAGGAGCAGGGTGACCAGGCAGACGGCGCCCACGAACCAGGGGGCGGTGTCGGTCAGCGCGGCGGCCGCCCGCGCCCCGGCGATGCGCCGGCTGCGGTCGGGGTCGGGCACGGCCCCCGGGTACTCGGCGGCGACGGTGGCGGCGGCCCGGCGCCGTATCGCGGCGGCCCGGACGGCGGCCACGGCGGCCACCAGGGCCAGTGCGATCAGCAGCGGCGGCAGGACGGCGGCCTGCCAGGACAGCAGCACGGGCGGCCCGGGCAGCGGATCCCCCGGGGTGCCGGGGGTGGCGGCCCCGTCGAGCCAGTCGGCCACCCGCTGGGCGACCCCGCCGGACATGACCCCGCCGAGGGCGCAGCCGAGCAGCGCGGCGGCCGGCCCGCCCAGCCCGCCGAGGACGGCTCCCGGGGTCGGCGTGCGGCGGTGGAGCCGGCGGGCGACGAGGGCCAGGGCCAGGACGCAGCCGCCCTGGCCGAGCATCAGCACCCCGAAGGCGACGTCGCCCGGGAGCCGCCCCGGGGAGGTCCAGCCGGGGCGGGACCAGCCGGCGTAGAGGAGGACGGCGGCCAGCAGCGCGAGGGCGCCGGAGGGCAGCAGGGTGACGGCCGCCCGGTCGAGGCGGTGGTCGGGCCGGGCCTCGGTGCGGCCGCGCCGGCAGACCACCCACAGCACGCCCACCGCCCCGGCCGCGAGCAGGGCCCGCACCGCCCAGCCGGCGGCGAGGAGTGCGGCGGGGGTGGCGGCGGAGCGGAGGTCCTCCCGGACGGCGGGGGCGGCGACGGCGAGGGCCACGGTGAGGAGCCCGGCGGCGGTGTGGGCGGCGCGCAGCCGGGCCACGATCCGGCGCCCGTACCAGAACCCGGGCCGGCCGAGCGGGGCGCCTCCGTGGTCGGCGGAGTGCGGGGTTCCGGCCGGATCCGGGGTTCCGGCGGGCGGGGGCTGGGACTCGTAGGCGCTCCAGGTGCGGGCCGACAGGAACCAGAGCAGTCCGGTGAGCGCGGCCGGGACGAGGGCGCCCAGCGCGAGGCGCCGTCCGGGCTGCGCCCACCAGCTGCCGGGCCGCAGGAAGGCGAGCCCGCCCCGCGGTCCGACACAGGTGCGGGAGCCCGCGCACTGCCAGGCGAGGAGGTCCAGGGCCACCTCGCAGGCGGCGGCCACGAGCAGCACGGTGAGCGAGAGGGCGAGGAGCCGCACGAGGAGCCCGTACGCGCGCACCGCGCGGGGCGGCGGCCCGTCGGGGGCGGTGGCGGGCCGGGCCCAGTGGGCGAGGTTGGCCACCATGAACGGCAGGAGCAGCAGCCACAGGGCGCGGGCGCCGTTGCCGGAGGTGAGCCGGGACCAGCAGTAGGCCTCGGGGACGGGCCGCCCGGCGTAGCGCCCGGGGTGGGCCTCGGCGTCGGCGTCCTCGGCGCGGCGGAACACGGCGGCGGTGGAGTCGCCCGTCACCCGGACGGGATGCGGATCACGGAGCAGCTCCCCGGGGGCGGCTCCGGCGACCCCGTGCACGAACAGTTCGAGGGCGAGCGGGGGCGGCGGGGACGCCCCGTCCGGCGGGACGGCTTCGGGGAGGGCGGGCTGCGGCATGCGGGGCCTCCGCGGGGAGGGCTGCGGTACGAACCCGACGCGGGACGTCGGGGACGGCGGCGACGGCAACGGCAACGGCAACGACGGCGGCAACGACGACGGCCACAACAGCCACGACAGCGCCGGCATCCGGGACGGCGTCGGAACGCTTCCAGCATCCCGCGCCAAGGCGCCGCTGCCCAGGGCCCGTTCGCGTGACAGCACCGACGGGGCCGACGGCGCCGACGGGGCCGACGACCGGGGACATCTGACGGTCAGCCAGATATCGTGGACGCCACCATGCCCGCCGTCGCCGCACCGCAGGGGGAAACGCCATGACCCGCCGACTCCGCCCCGTGGGGCTGGACTTCCTCGAACAGGCTCCGACCCGCCTGGTGTTCACGGCCAGGGCGGCGGCCCCGCCCGCGTCGCTGTACCGGGCGCTCGCCGAGGAGGTGACCGGCTGGCCGGCCTGGTTCCGGGCGGTGTCGCTGGCCCGGCCCACCGGGGGCGGTGCCGGGCGGGAGGTCAGGCTGGTGGGCGGGGTCCGGTTCCAGGAGACGATCGTGGCCTCGGAGGCTTCGCGGCGCTACGCCTACCGGGTCGACGAGACCAACGCGCCGGGGCTGCGCGCCCTGTTGGAGGAGTGGCTGCTGGCCCCGGCCGCCGGGCCCCACTCCCCCGGCGACCGCTCCCCGGGCACGCTCGTGCGCTGGACCTTCGCGGCGGACGGCCCGCCCGCCCTGCGCCTCGCGCTGGCCGCCGCCCGCCCGGGCCTCGGGCACTCCTTCCGTACGGCGGTCCGCACCCTCGACGCCCGCCTGACGGCCGCCCCGGACCGCGGCTGAGCGCCCGCGCGGCCGAGCCCCCGGGCCCGCCGCGACCGGCCCTCAGGCCCGGGGCTCGACCCAGGCCCCGGTCTCCAGCAGCGTCTCGATCGTCTTCGCGTACGGGGCGATGTCGAGGCCCTGCGCCGCCACCCACTCGTCCGAGTAGTACTTGTCGAGGTAGCGGTCGCCCGGGTCGCAGAGCAGGGTCACGACGCTGCCGGTGCGGCCCTCCGCCACCATCTCGGAGACGATCTTCAGGGCGCTCCACAGCCCGGTGCCCGTGGAGCCTCCGGCCTTGCGCCCTATGGCCTGTTCGAGGGCGCGGCAGGCGGCGACGCTCGCCGCGTCCGGGACCTTCATCATGCGGTCGATGGCGCCCGGCACGAAGCTCGGCTCCATCCGGGGCCGGCCGATGCCCTCGATGCGGGAGCCGCAGTCGCTGCTCGCGTGCGGGTCGTGGTGGGTCCAGCCGTCGAAGAAACAGGAGTTCTCCGGGTCCGGGACGCAGATGCGGGTGTCGTGCTGCATGTAGTGGACGTAGCGGGCGATGGTCGCGGAGGTGCCGCCGGTGCCGGCCGTGGCCACGATCCAGGCGGGCTCGGGGTAGCGCTCCAGGCGCAGTTGCTGGTACATCGACTCGGCGATGTTGTTGTTGCCGCGCCAGTCGGTGGCCCGCTCCGCGTACGTGAACTGGTCCATGTAGTGGCCGCCGGTGCGGGCGGCGAGGTCGGCGGACTCCTCGTACATCTTCATGGAGTCGTCGACGAAGTGGCATTCACCGCCGTGGAATTCGATGAGGCGGCACTTCTCCGGGCTGGTGGTGCGCGGCATGACGGCGATGAAGGGGACGCCGATCAGCTTGGCGAAGTAGGCCTCGGAGACGGCGGTGGAGCCGCTGGAGGCCTCGATGACCGGGCGTCCGGGGCGGATCCAGCCGTTGCACAGCGCGTAGAGGAACAGCGAGCGGGCGAGGCGGTGCTTCAGGGAGCCCGTCGGGTGCGTGGACTCGTCCTTGAGGTAGAGGTCGATGCCCCAGGCCTCGGGCAGCGGGAAGCGCAGCAGGTGCGTGTCGGCGCTGCGGTTGGCGTCCGCCTGGACCTTGCGCACGGCCTCCTTGAGCCAGGCGCGGTATTCGGCGTCGCTCCGGTCGACGTCGACGGTGGTCGTCACCGCGGCCGTGTTCGAGGCCGGCGTAGCGGTGGTGCCGGTGGTGCTCATGCGCCTTGCTCCTTTGTCGGTTCCAGGGCCCCCTCCTTTCGAAATGTACCCCCCTCACCTGCACAAACGGTCACTTTGGGTTTCTATGCGGATCGCTTTCGGTCGCGTTCGGTTGCACGCGGCGCGACGGTGGGTGACCCTGGAGAGTGCGTCACCGAGGGTGCAGCACCCGTAACACTGATGTCGGGGAGTCGCAGCCGTGATCACACATTCCCGCAGGCACTGCGTCGTGGAACTGCAGGCCCTGCCCTCGCGGATCGGCCAGGTCCGCCGGATCGTCTCCGCCCAACTGCGCCACTGGCAGCTCGACCCGCTCATAGACCGGGCTGCGCTCGGCGTGACGGAGCTGCTCAGCAACGTCCACCGCCACGCGCAGCCCGACAAGGTCTGCACCGTCGAGATCGAACTGCGCCTCGGGCGGCTCACCGTCTCCGTCCACGACAGCGATCCGCGGCTGCCCGTCCTGCGCGAGGCCGCCGGCCTGGAGACCTGCGGGCGCGGGCTGGCGCTCGTGGCGGCGGTCAGCGAGGCGTGGGGGGCGCGCCACCGGCCGGACGGACCCGGCAAGGTGGTCTGGTTCTCCCTGCGGGCCGCCCCCGTCCCGGCGGCGCCGCCGCACACGGTCCGTATCGGCGCGAAGAAGACCGTACGGGAGCCCGCCCGGGCGGTGATCGCCGCCGTGGACGCACAGCCCGTCGCGACGGGCGTGCCGGCGTCGGTGTCGGCCGGTACCGGGCCCGGGTGACGCACCCCGGCCCGCCCCCTCCGCCGGGGCCGCGGCGGCTCAGGCCGCCGTGCCCAGCGTTCCCAGCGGGTCGTCGAGCACCGGCTGCCAGGCCAGTTCCGCCGCCCCGACGAGGCTGTTGTGGTCCAGGGTGCAGGGCAGGATCGGCACGCCCCCGCTGCGCCCCCACAGGCTCCGGTCCGCGACCACCGCGCGCAGCCGCTCCGGGTCCGCGTAGAGCAGCTCGCGGTGGAGCCCGCCGAGGATGATCCGGTCCGGGTTCAGGATGTTCACCAGGCCGGCCAGGCCCAGCCCGAGCCGGTCGATGAGCTCCTCGGCGGCCGCCCGCACCGAGGGCTGCGCGTACTCGCCGCGCAGCAGGTCGCGGGCCTGCTGGAGCAGCGACACCTCGGGGCCGGGGGTGCGGCCCGCCGCGGTGAGGAAGGCCAGCGGGTCGGCCTCCACGTCCAGGCAGCCCCGGCTGCCGCAGTGGCAGGGGCGCCCCTCGGGGTTGACGGTGAGGTGGCCGACCTCCAGGGCCAGGCCGGAGCTGCCGCTGTGCAGCCGGCCGTCCAGCACCAGCGCGCCGCCGACCCCGCGGTGGCCGGTGGCCACGCAGAGCAGGTGCTGCGCGCTGCGGCCCGCGCCGTGGCGGTGCTCGGCGAGCGCGGCGAGGTTCACGTCGTTGCCGGTCAGGGCCGGTCCGTCGATCCCGGCCGCCTTCACGCACTCGGCGAAGATGGCCCGTACCGGAGAGCCGGCCGGCCAGGCCAGGTGCAAAGGGTTGAGGGCCGTGCCGTCGGGCTCGGCGACCGCCGAGGGCACCGCGAGGCCCGCGCCGATGCAGCGCCGGCCCGAGGCGGCGAGCAGCTCCGCCCCCGCCCCGACGACGGCGCCGAGGACCTGGGCCGGGTCGGCCGAGACGGTGACCTTGCCGGGCGCGGTGGCCACGATCCGCCCGCCGAGGCCGACGAGCGCGGCCCGGAACCCGTCCGAGTGCACCTGCGCGGCCAGGGCCACGGGCCCGTTCTCGTCGACGGCGAGCCGGTGCGAGGGGCGGCCCTGTGCGCCGCCGGCGCCACCCGGCCGGGAGTCGACGCGGATCAGGCCGAGGGCCTCCAGCTCGGCGGCGACGGCCCCGGCGGTGGCCCGGGTGACGCCCAGCTCGGCCGTGAGGACCGCGCGCGTCGGGGCCCGGCCCGTGTGGACGAGTTCCAGCGCGGGTCCCAGGGCACTGCGGCCCCGTTCCAGCTTGCCCTTCGTGGAGGCCGGAGGGGCCGTGGAAGCCGTCGACGCCGTGCTCTCGTCCCCCACCCCGGGCGGGGCGCCGTTGCCGTTCATGCAGCGATCCTCGCATGATCGGGGAGGTGCCGAGCGCCCCGGCCTAGCCTGCCAGGCCGCCGACCCGCAGGGTGATGTTGAGCCGCCCGGTCAGTCCCAGTGCGGGCGGGGCGGTGCCGGGCAGGACCTTGGGCACCCCGTGGTAGGCGAGCCGGCTGGGGCCGCCGAAGACGAACAGGTCCCCGCTGCGCAGCTCGACGTCCCGGTAGGGGCGGCCGCGCGAGAGCGTGTTGCCGAAGCGGAAGAGGCAGGCGTCGCCGAGGCTGAGCGAGACGACGGGCGCGGGCGAGCGTTCCTCGGCGTCGCGGTGCATGCCCATGCGGGAGTCTCCGCCGTAGAAGTTGACCAGTGCGATGTCGTACGCCTCGGCGGTCGGCGGGGGCGTGCCGTAGGCGTCGGCGACGGCCCGCCGCCCCAGCTCGGCGAGCCAGGCGGGCATCGGCTTGACGGGGGCGCCGTCGCCGTCGACGGCGGTGGGCGCGTAGCCGTACGGGTACCAGTGCAGGCCGAGGCAGACCTGCCGGGCGGTCATCGTCCCGCCGCCGGGGGTGCGGACGGTGCGCAGTCCGGCGGGCGGGCGGGCCCAGGCGCGGCAGGCGTCGAGGAGCTCGCGCTGGCGCCGCGGCCCGAGCCAGTCGGGCAGGTGCACGGCGCCGGGTGCGACCTCGGTCCGCTCGCGCGGGAAGAGTTCACCGTCCACTCCCCCATTGTCAGGGGCGGCTGGCACACTCGGGGCATGAAGATCACCGAGTACGTGGAGACGCTGGCGCGGGAAGGCGAGCTGCTGGCCGACGAGGCCGAACGCGCGGGCACGGATGCCCTGGTACCGACCTGCCCCGAGTGGCGGGTGAGCGACCTGCTGCGGCACACGGGGGCGGTCCACCGCTGGGCGGCCGGGTTCGTGACGGGCGGGCTGGTGGATCCGGTGCCCTTCCCGGACGCGCCGGAGCTGACGGGGGCCGAGCTGCTGGGCTGGTTCCGGGAGGGGCACGCGGAGATGGTGCGGGCGCTGACGGAGGCCCCGGAGGAGCTGGTCTGCTGGACCTTCCTGCCGACGGCCGCGCCCTCGCCGCTGGCCTTCTGGGCGCGCCGCCAGGCGCACGAGACGGCCGTGCACCGCTTCGACGCGCAGGCGGCGCGGGGGGTGGCCTTCTCCTCGGTGACCCCGGAGTTCGCGGAGGACGGGGTGGACGAGCTGCTGACCGGCTTCCACGCCCGGCCGCGCAGCCGGGTGCGTACCGAGGAGCCGAAGGTGGTGCGGGTCCGGGCGGCGGACACGGGCGCGGTGTGGACGGTGCACCTGTCGAAGGAGCCGGCGCGGACGGTGCGCGGGGACACGGGCGAGCCGGCCGACTGCGAGCTCACCGGCGAGGCGTCCTGGCTGTACGCGGCCCTGTGGAACCGCGTCCCGCTGGCGGGCCCGGGCGTCACCGGCGACGTGGAACTGGCCCGCCTGTGGCAGGACACGGCGCGCATCTGACGGCGCCCGGTCCGGCGGGAGCCCCGGGGCCCCCGCCGGTCACGCCGGTCACGCCGGTCACGCCGGTCACGCCGGTCAGAGTCTGAACAGGACCCCGCGCCAGGTCCATCCGGCGCCGAGGACGGCCCTCTGCAACGGGACCCGCATGTCCCCGGTGGAGAAGCGGAACGTCTCGACCTTCCGCCGGCTGCCGTCCGCCGCCTTCCTGACCTCCCACTGCCGGTACACCATGTCCGAGGGCCCGCGTCCGTACTGCCGGTTCGCGCCCTCGGAGGTCGGCGCCCACCGCTCCTCCAGGACCCGGACGGCGTGCGTCCCGGCGTCGAGGCGCATCCGGGTCCGGAGGGTGACGTCCAGCGCCGGGATCACGCACTCCGCGACCAGATCCGCGCCGCCGTCCTTCGGGGTGGCCTCGCGCACGGTGAACCGCGCGTCCGGTCCGGCGGCCGCGAGCAGTGCGGCCCGGACCTCCTCGGCGGGCCTCGGCACGACACCTCCGCGCGGGTGGGCCGTGCCGGTCAGCTTGTCCCTGAGCCGCCCCACCGCTACGCCTCCGTCCCGGTGTCGGGCCGGACCGAGCTCACGAAGTCCTGGAAGTCGCCGAGGACTTCGTCGTGCTGTCCCGCCGTGGCGGTGAGGGCCAGCCGGACGACGGCGCGCCTGCGCGGATCCGCGACGTCCGCCATGACCAGGTACACCTGGGACTGGACGAGGTCGCGGCGCACTCCGCCGGCGACGGCCTGAAAGGCCAGCCGCTGGATCAGCGCGGGTGCGTCGTCGGAGCCGACCTCTCGGCGCTGGACCACCTCGACCGCTCCGGCCGTCCCGGCCAGGCGCCGCACGGACTCCTCGGCGAGCCCTTCCAAGGTCTCCTCCTCGGCCGGGAACCCCCCGTCGACGGTGATGTTGGCGGCGAAGCCGGAGTCCGGACGCGGATGGACCGCGGCGAAGGCCACCGCGTCGGGATCGAGCCCGTCGGGCCTGGCCGGGAGCCAGCCCTCCGGCAGGTCGAACTCGATCGGCACGGGCAGTGGTGCGGGCATTCAGGGCCGTCCTTCCGGGAACGTGTGCATCAGTCGAACCAGCTGCCGACCGCGTGGGCCGCGTCGCCCAGGGCGTGGGCGGCGTCGCCGGCCGCCTTGGTCACCTTGTGGGGGTCGACGGTGATCTCGAGTCCCACCTTGCCCCCGACGATCGGGGAGACGCCGAAATCGCCGCCGATCTTCCATTTGCCGGTGTCCTTGTCCTGCTTGTAGCCCCACCAGCCCTCCGCCCCGGGTCCCGCCCAGCCCTCGGCGTTCGCGCCGACGCCGATCCCGAAGACCTCGGCGCCGGTGGCGACGGTGCCCTTGGCCCCGGCGAAGGCCTTGAACCCGACGGAGACCTCCTCCTTGGTCGCCTTGGCGCTGACGCCGGCCTCGGCTCCGGCGAACCCCTCGGCCCGGGCGTAGCGGCCGACGTACTCGGTGTCCACCCGGCCCTCGGCCAGCGCCCGTACGCCCGCGGAGCCCTCGGCCTTGGCGGAGACGCCCTGGTCGGTGAACCCGTAGTTGGCGGTGGCCCGCAGGCCGCCGTAGGCGTCGGCGGTCCCGGAGAGCTTCATCCCGTCCACGGTGGTCTCGCCCTTGGCGGTCTCGTGGAAGAGGTCGGCGTAGGCCTTGACCGAGCCCTCCTTGCCGTACTTGGGCCCGCTGACGGTCACGCCGGTCTTGCTGTCGGGTTTGGTCCCGACCCCGGTCTCGTCGGGCTTCATGGCCTTGGCCAGGTCGCCCTCGGCCCCGGCGTTGAAGCCGTTGAACGTTTCGTCGGCGCCCTTGCCGAAGGCGTCCTTGTTGCTGTCGACGCTCGCCCGCGCCAGGGCGGTCCGCACGCCCTGGTCGAGTTCGGCGACGGCCTTGACCCGGTCGTCGATGTGCTGCTGCCACTTGCCGACGGCCTCGGCGACCGTCTTCTGGCCGTCCGGGTCGTGGTGGTACGCACTGCGCTCGGCCGGGGTGAGGCGGGCGTAGTCGAAGGCGACGCGGCCCTGTTCGGAGACGGTCATGCCGGCGGCGACCGCGTCGTCGCGGGCGCTCTCGAGCTTCTTCTTCAGGTCGGCGAGCTGGGTGTGCGCCTCGCGCAGCAGGCTGGCGACGGCCTTGGCCTGGATCTGTGCGGCGGAGTACTCGTACCGGGTGCCCTTGAAGGTGCTGTGCGCCGTCGTGGCGCTGACGCCGGTCCAGGCCGGGCCCATGGTGATCTTCTGGACGGTTTCGCCGTAGCGGGTCGCGACCTTCTCCAGTTCGGCCGCCATCGAGTCCCACTTGCCGGCGGCCGTCGTCAGCAGGCCCAGGTCCGCGGTCATGACCTCGTGGTAGTTCAGCACCGCGGCCCCCTCACAGGTGGTTCAGCTTCGACTGCGAGGCCAGGAACCCGTCGTGGACGCCCGTGTCGTTGCGCGCGAAGAGGCCCGAGGCGCCGCGCAGGGCGCCCTTCTCCGCCGAGAGGCGGCCCATCAGGACCTTCACCTGCTTGTCCCAGGTCTCCGCCACCGTCTTCAGGCCGGCCGCCGTCTCCCAGCCCTCGAAGCCCTTCTGGGCCGTGCTGGTGGCGTCGTCCGCGACCTCGGCGGCCTTCTTGGTGTTGGGCTCCAGCTCGGTCTCGATCGTGCCGGCCGCTTCCTGCTTCTGCTTCGGTGTCGAGGCGAAGTCCCCCGGACCGGAGCCGAATCCGGGCACCGGCCCGGGTGCCGGGCCGCCCGAGGGCTCCGTCGGCACGTGGTTCAACCGCATGCCGATCTGCTCGTCCGTACCGGCTGTCCGCCCGCCGGCCGCCTGTCCGTGGCCGAAATCGTCTGGCATGTTTGCGCCCCCCGTCGGAAGGCCCTGATCATATGCATGGCCGCTGTAGGCGGGGCAAACGGCCCGCGCGCAGGCCGGCGGCCGGTTCTAGCCGAGGGTGGCGGCGTAGCCGGTCTCGGGTTGGAATCCCCATGTGGGGGCGGTGTCCCAGGGGTTGGGCATGGCCGCGCCGGTCGCGTAGGCGTAGCCGGCGCCGCGTGCGAAGGCGGTGGCGAGGGTGGTGCGCATGGCGGTGTCGTCCGGGACGTCGTGGACCAGGTGCCAGAACGCGGTCCCGCTCGGGTCGAGTTCGGTGCCCGGACGGTAGCTCCCGGCGGGGTCGAAGACGTTGCCGCCGGGCCAGCCGCCGGAGGTGTAGTCCGCGTACGCGCCCTCGTACGTGACGAAGACGTCGGCGGTGCGGTGGCCGGGTTCGAGGTAGCAGTCGGCCGTGGCGGTGCCTGGGTTGTCGACGACCAGGCCGGGGACGTCGGGGTCCACGGAGTGCATGGTGTCCTGGACGTAGCGGCGCAGGGCCGCGTAGTGGTCCCGGGTGGCGTTGCCGGGGCCGCACTCGCGGCTGACGACGTCGAAGAAGATGCCGTCGACGTGGAGCCTGCCGTCGGGGGTCCTGAGGTAGTTGTCCACGGAGGCCCGGACGGCGGCGGGGTCGCGGTCGCCGTGGTCGGTGTGGACGTAGCCGAGGACCTGGGGCCGTTCGCCGGTGGCGGTGGTACCGCGGCGCAGGGCGTCCGCGCGGGCCCGCCAGGAGGAGTCGAACGGGGCGTCGCCGTTGCCGGGGTTCAGGACGACGACGGAGGCGGCGGGGCCGGTGGCGGTGAGTGCGGACAGCACCGGGCCGTCGGCGGGGACGTAGGCGGGGACGGCGATCTCCAGGCCGCGCACGCCGGGCGCCCGGGGCGTGCCGGCCGCGACGGGCGCGGCCGGGCCGGAGCCGGCGGAGGGCCCCGCGGACGGTCTGGAAACGGGTCTGGAAGCGGGTCTGGAGGGTGGCGGCGGTTCGGCCGGGGCGGGGGCGGCCGGGGCGGCGAGCGTTCCGGTCAGCAGGACGGCGTAGAGGGCCTTCAGGACGCGGGCGGGGGCCAGGGCCATGTCTGTTCCTCCGGCGGCGGCAGGGGCGACCCGAGGAACAGTAGGGGCGCGGTCCGAGCGTGCGGGGCGAACCGCCGACATCCGTATGAGGAACAGACAGGCGAATCGTCACCTCATCCTGTGAATCCCGCCCCCGGCGGGCGGGATCCCGTCAGAGCGCGGGCAGGCCGACCGCGTGGGCCAGTTGGTCGGCGGCGTGCGCGAAGAAGGCGTCGCGCTCCTCGACCACGTTCTCGAACTGGCCGAACAGCTCGAAGGAGACGAGCCCGGCGAGCTGCGCCCAGGCGGCGACGAGGGCGGCCGTGACCTCGGGGGGCAGGCCCGTGGCGAAGTCGGCCGTCATCCGGCCGGCCTCGGCGCGCAGGGCGGCGGGCAGCGGGGGCAGGGCGAGCCCGCGGCCCTCCTGGGCGGAGCGGAGGATGCCGATGAGGACGTTGGCGACGCGGGAGGCGGGGGCGATCGTCTCCTGGGGGGCGCTGTAGCCGGGGACCGGGGAGCCGTAGACGAGCGCGTACTCGTGCGGGTGCGCGAGCGCCCAGGCGCGGAAGGCCGCGCAGACGGCCGCCCAGCGGGCGCGGGGTGCGGCTCCGGCGGCGAGGGCCGCCGCCGCGGCCGCTTCGGCGGCGGCGCCCACGCTGTCGTACGCGTCGATGATCAGCGCGGTGAGCAGCTCGTCGCGGCTCGGGAAGTAGCGGTAGAGGGCGGAGGAGACCATGCCCAGCTCGCGGGCGACGGCCCGCAGGGAGAGCTTGGCGGCCCCCTCTTCCGCGAGCCGGCGGCGCGCCTCGTCCTTGATGGCGGCGGTGACCTCGATACGGGCCCGCTCCCGGGCCCCTCGCACGGTGCTCATGGTGATCAGTGTGACATACACGCGGAGCAGTGCACAAAAATCGGAGCACCGCACCTTTTCGAGAGCACTGCTCTTGCTTTGGTGCACCGATCCATGCACACTGATCTCAAGCGAGAGCAGTGCTCTCGGAATCGCAGTCCGATCCGATCCGAACCGACCCCGCCCCGGAGGCCACCGTGAACGCGTCCACCCCGCACTACATCCAGGCCGGCCCGCTCGCGACCCGCTTCAACTCGCTGTTCGGCAAGCTCGCCCGTTTCGGCATCAGCCTGGCCGGGACCGCGGAACTGTCGGTCCGCGGCCGCACCTCCGGCAAGATGCAGCGCATCCCGGTCAACCCGCACACCTTCGAGGGCGCCCAGTACCTGGTCTCGGCCCGCGGCCACTCCCAGTGGGTCCGCAACATGCGCGTGGCCGGCGGCGGGGAGCTGCGCGTGGGCCGCAAGGTCCGCCCCTTCACCGTCACCGAGCTCACCGACCCGGTGGAGAAGGCCGCCGTGCTGCGCGCCTACCTGGAGAAGTGGGGCTGGGAGGTCAACCGGTTCTTCCAGGGCGTCACCGCGAAGTCCACGGACGCCGAGCTGCAGGCGGCCGCCGGGGACCACCCGGTCTTCCGCATCGCGGTGACCGGCTGACCCCCGCGGCAGCCGCGCGTCAGCCGCGGCCGCTGCGCGCCAGACGGGCGTCCAGCAGGTGCAGCGCCTTGCGCGCCATCGGATGCGTACGGACCAGGTCGGCCAGGTTCGTGGACCCCCGGGTGATCCCGGCGAAGGCCTTCCAGGCGGGCCGCAGCCCCGTCAGCGCACCGTGCATCAGCCCCGGACGGGACTCGAAGACGGCCAGCATCCGCTTGCCGACGCTCATCTCCACACCCAGCCCGGCCTTGACCGCGAAGGCGTAGTTCAGCGCCTGGCGCCGCGCGTCCACCGCGTCCTGCGCCTCGGCGATCTTCGCGGCCCACTCCCCCGCGAGCCGGCCCGAACGCAGCGCGAAGGAGATCCCCTCCCGCGTCCACGGTTCCAGCAGACCGGCCGCGTCACCCGCCACCAGCACCCGGCCGCGCGACAGCGGCGACCCGGGCTTGCGGCACCGCGTCAGGTGCCCGGAGGAGACGGCCGGCTCGAAGCCGGCCAGCCCCAGCCGCGCGATGAAGTCGTCCAGGTACCGCTTGGTCGCGGCGCCCTCGCCCTTCGCCGAGATGACCCCGACGGTGAGCGTGTCGCCCTTGGGGAAGACCCACCCGTAACTGCCCGGCAGCGGCCCCCAGTCGATCAGGACGCGGCCCTTCCAGTCCTCGGCCACGGTCGCCGGGACCGGGATCTCCGCCTCCAGCCCGAGGTCGACCTGGTCCATCTCCACCCCGACATGGGCGCCGATGCGGCTCGCGCTGCCGTCCGCGCCGACCACCGCCCTGCCCAGCACGGTCTCCCCGTCCGCCAGCACCACGGCGACCGTGCGCCGGTCGGGCACCGACGCGCCGTGCTGCTCGACGCGGCTCACGGCCGTGCCCGTGCGCAGCACCGCGCCCGCCTTCTCGGCCTCCGCGACCAGCGCCGCGTCGAACTCGGGCCGGTTGATCAGCCCGAACAGCATGCCCTTGGAGCGCCGGGTGCGGGTCAGCTTCCCGTCCAGGGAGAAGGTCACCGCATGGATGCGGTCCTTGAACGGCAGGACGAAGCCCGGCGGCAGGGCGTCGCGCGAGGGGCCGATGATGCCGCCGCCGCAGGTCTTGTACCGGGGCAGTTCGGCCTTCTCCAGCAGCAGGACGCGCCGCCCCGCGGACGCCGCCGCGTACGCCGCCATCGCCCCGGCCGGGCCGGCCCCGACCACGACGACGTCCCACACCTCACCGGTGCCGTCGGCCGCCGCGCCGCCCGCCTCCCCGTCCCGGTCCCGGGCGGCCGGGGCCGCCTGCTCCGTGGCCTCCCGCTCCGCGGCCGCCTGCTCCGCTTCCGCCGCGGATCCGCCGTCAATGCTGTCGTCGCTGGTCACGATGGGCTGCTGCTCCTGATCACACGTTGCTCCGATGCCGGGAAGATCCTACGGCGCGCAACCCGCTCGTCCCGCTGTGCGAGGATCGAGCGGACCCCGCCGTACCACGGCGTACACACCGCACAACGTCGCACCCACGAGGAGCGTGCCCATGTCGCAGAATCCGATCGCCGAGACCGTCGCCTCGCTGATGCCCCGCGCCAAGGCGGAGCTGACCGAGCTGGTGGCGTTCCAGTCGGTCGCGGACTGGGCGCAGTTCCCCAAGAGCGAGAGCGAGGGCGCCGCGAACTGGGTGGCCGACGCCCTGCGCGCCGAGGGCTTCCAGGACGTGGCCCTGCTCGACACCCCCGACGGCACCCAGTCGGTGTACGGCTTCCTGCCCGGTCCCGAGGGCGCCCCGACCGTCCTGCTGTACGCGCACTACGACGTGCAGCCGCCGCTGGACGACGCCGCCTGGATCTCCCCCGCCTTCGAGCTGACCGAGCGCGACGGCCGCTGGTACGGGCGCGGCGCGGCCGACTGCAAGGGCGGGTTCATCATGCACCTGCTGGCGCTGCGCGCGCTGAAGGCCAACGGCGGCGTGCCGGTCTCCGTGAAGGTGATCGTGGAGGGCTCCGAGGAGCAGGGCACCGGCGGTCTCCAGCAGTACGCCGAGGCCCACCCCGAGCTGCTGACCGCCGACACGATCGTGATCGGCGACGCGGGCAACTTCCGCCTGGGTCTGCCGACGGTGACGGCCACCCTGCGCGGCATGACCCTGATCAAGGTCAAGATCGACACCCTGGGCGGGAACCTGCACTCCGGGATGTTCGGCGGCGTCGCCCCCGACGCCCTGGCCGCCCTGATCCGCCTGCTGGACTCGCTGCGCTCCGAGGACGGCTCCACGACGGTGGACGGCCTGGCCTCCGACGCGGTGTGGGAGGGCCTGCAGTACCCCGAGGCGGACTTCCGCGCCGACGCGAAGGTGCTGGACGGGGTCGAGCTGATCGGCGAGGGCACCATCGCGGACCGGCTGTGGGCCCGTCCGGCCGTCACCGTGCTCGGCATCGACTGCCCGCCGGTGGTCGGCGCGACCCCCTCGGTCCACGCGAGCGCCGGCGCGCTGATCAGCCTGCGCGTGCCGCCGGGCGTCGACACCGCCGAGGCCATCAAGCTGCTCGAGGCGCACCTGGTCGCGCACACCCCGTGGAAGGCGAAGCTGGAGCTGGAGGTCGTCGGCCAGGGCCAGCCGTTCCAGGCGGACACCACCAGCCCGGCGTACGCGTCGATGGCCGCCGCCCTGCGCGAGGCGTACGACGGCCAGGAGATGCAGATCAGCGGCATGGGCGGCTCGATCCCGCTGTGCAACACCCTCACCTCCCTCTACCCGCGGGCGGAGATGCTGCTGATCGGTCTGAGCGAGCCGGAGGCGCAGATCCACGCCGTCAACGAGAGCGTCTCCCCGGAGGAGCTGGAGCGGCTCTCGGTGGCCGAGGCACTGTTCCTCGTGAACTACGCCGAGTCCAAGCGCGCCTGACGGCAGGCCCGTCCACGGACGCCCGGGACGCGGTGCGGTGCGCTGTGCTGTGCTGCGCGGCGCTGCGCCCTGGGCGTACTCAGCTCCGGGCGAAGTCGCGTGCGCGGGGCCGGTCGGGGCGCCTACGTTCGCCGCATGGACACGGACACCCTGGACCTCGTCGAAGTTCTCCCCGGCCGGCTGCACATGCTGCGGTTCCCCATCGGCCAGGCCTATCTCTGGCAGGACCGGGGCGGGGAGGCCCTGACCCTGGTCGACTCCGGTCCGGCGGGGGCGGCCGACGCGATCGAGGGGGCGATACGTTCGCTCGGGCTCACGCCGGAGCGGCTCGAGCGGATCGTCCTGACCCACTGCCACCGCGACCACGTCGGCTCCGCCGGCGAACTCGCCGCCCGCCGGGGCGCGGAGGTGCTGGCGCACCGGCTGGACGCGCCGGTGGTGCGGGGCGAGCGGCCGGTGCCGGAGCCGGTGCTGCTGGAGTGGGAGGTCCCGCTCTACGAGCACGGCCTGACCGTCCCGCCGGCTCCGCCGACGCCGGTCGACCGGGAGCTGGAGGACGGCGAGGTGCTGCCCTTCGGGGGCGGCGCGGTGGTGGTGCACTCCCCCGGGCACACCCCGGGCAGCATCGGCGTCCATCTCCCGGAGCACG
Source organism: Streptomyces sp. NPDC058157 (assembly GCF_042884105.1). Lineage (NCBI taxonomy): Bacteria > Bacillati > Actinomycetota > Actinomycetes > Kitasatosporales > Streptomycetaceae > Streptomyces > Streptomyces sp. NPDC058157. The sequence goes on along the minus strand of NZ_JBHVUQ010000024.1, from coordinate 43,094 downwards.
GGGTGCTGTTCACCGGGGACTGCGTGGCGGGGGTGGGCGAGGTGATGCCGGGCGTCTTCAACACCGACCGCGCCCTGGCCGTCGCCTCCTTCCACCGCCTGGCCGCCCTGACCCCGACGGTGGCCTGCTTCGGCCACGGCGACCCGGTCACGCAGGACATGGCACGAGCCTTGAAGAAGGCAGCAGCCGCCGCGGCCTGACCCCGGGGGGGAACGGGCGAAGGGCGGGGCGGGGAGTCAGCTCCGCACAGCGGCGCCCCCGGCCCGCCCCGCAGGGCTACGGCATGGGCCGCCCCGCCTCCAGGTACAGCGCCCGCCCCCGCTCGCGCGCCCGCAGGGCCCACCGCAGCCGCTCGTACCGCTGCACCGGGAGCAGCTCCGCGGCCTCCGCCTCGGTGACGAACCGCCAGGCCCTCAGCTCCGGCCCCGGCAGCCGCAGCCGCGCGGCCTCCGCCTCCGCCAGCCGGCCCCCGTCGAACAGCAGCCGCAGCCCCCCGTACGCCGGGGACCGGGGCGCCTCCCAGTCGACCACCAGCAGCTCCGGCACCCGGTCGAGCGTCAGGGCCAGCTCCTCCGCGACCTCGCGCACACCCGCCCGGGCCGGCGCCTCACCCTGCTCGACGACCCCGCCCGGGAACTCCCAGCCCGGCTTGTACGTCGGATCCACCAGGAGCACCCGGTCCCGGTCGTCGAAGAGCAGGACCCCCGCCGCCACGGTCTCGCGCGTCGGCTCCGGGGTCTGCACGATGTCGCAGACCGCCGCCGTGTCGGTGGTCACGGCCTCGGCGATCCGCAGCGCCGTCTCCCGCGGGGTCAGGGGGCCGTTGTCGATGACGTGCGCGTCGGCCGTGAGCCATCCCAGCGCCTGCCGGTACGCGGGGATCCGGTCGTAGGCCCGCTGCCGGGCCCGCTCCCGCGCGTCCCTCGCGTCCGGTGCGTCCGGTGCGTCCCCCTCCCCCTCCCCGCGCCGGGCGATCCGCTCGCGCAGGATCGTTTCAGCCGGGGCCAGCAGCACGTGCCGCACGGGGATCCGGCGGGCGGCGAGCGCGCCGAAGATCTCGTCCCGGTACTCCTGGCGCAGCAGCGTCATCGGCACGACCAGCACCCCGCCCACCTCCGCCAGCACCGCCGCCGCCGCGTCGACGACGAGCCGCCGCCAGCTCGGCAGGTCCTGGTGGTCGTCGACCTCCGCGAGGCGTTTGCCCGGCAGGAGGCGCCGCAGCGCCTCCCCGATGAGCTCCGGGTCGTACAGGGTGCTGTCCGGCAGCAGTCCGGCCAGTTCACGGGCCGTACTGGTCTTCCCGGCACCGAAAGCGCCGTTGATCCAGACAATCACGTCTACCCCTCTCCCCTTTGGCTCGCCTCCGAAGCCCCCAGTGGCTTGCCCGCCCCACCCTGCCACGGAAACCCGCTCTCCGGCCGAGTGCATATCCTCGGGGGCAGAGCGCCCCGCCGCCCCGCCCCGGAGGTCTTCCCGTCGTGCCGCAGAACCGCCCCCCGACCGAGCCCCGTTACGGCACCCGGCCGACCATGAAGGACGTGGCGGCCCGGGCGGGCGTCGGCCTGAAGACGGTGTCCCGGGTCGTCAACGGCGAGCCGGGGGTCACCCCGGACACCGAACAGCGCGTCCAGGACGCCATCGCGGCCCTCGGCTTCCGGCGCAACGACAGCGCCCGCGTGCTGCGCAAGGGCCGCACCGCCACCGTCGGCCTGGTCCTGGAGGACCTCGCCGACCCCTTCTACGGTCCCCTCAACCGGGCCGTCGAGGAGGTGGCGCGCGCCCACGGCGCCCTGCTGATCAACGGTTCCAGCGCCGAGGACCCCGACCGGGAGCGGGAGTTGGCGCTCGCGCTGTGCGCCCGCCGGGTGGACGGCCTGATCGTGATCCCGGCCGGCGACGACCACCGCTACCTGGAGCCGGAGATCCGGGCCGGGGTGGCCACGGTGTTCGTGGACCGCCCGGCGGGCGGGATCGAGGCGGACGTGGTGATGTCGGACAGCTTCGGCGGCGCCCGGGACGGGGTGGCGCACCTGATCGCCGCCGGGCACCGGCGGATCGGCTTCATCGGGGACCACCCCCGCATCCACACCGCCACCGAACGCCTGCGCGGCTACCGCGAGGCGATGGCGGGGGCGGGCCTGCCGGTGTCCGGTTCCTGGGTCTCCCTCGGCTCCACCGCCCCCGAACGGGTGCGGGCGGCGGCCCAGGCGATGCTGGCGGGCCCGGAGCCGGTCACCGCCGTCTTCGCGGGCAACAACCGGGTCACCGTCACCGTGGTACGGGTCCTCGCGGCGCTGCCCCGGCCCGTGGCCCTGGTCGGCTTCGACGACTTCGAACTGGCCGACCTGCTGCGCCCCGGCGTCACGGTGATCGCCCAGGACCCGGCGGCCCTGGGCCGGGTGGCCACGGACCGCCTCTTCCAACGCCTGTCGGGCACCGCCCTCCCCCCGGCCCGCACCGTCCTCCCGACCCGCCTGATCCCCCGCGGCTCGGGCGAACTCCCCCCGGTCACCGGATGAGCTCCCGCAGCCCGGGCACGGCCGACCCGGCGGCCCCGAGCCCGGCGAGCACGGCCAACGGGACGGACACCCCGCCGAGGTAGCTCAGCTCGCCGGCGACGAAGCCGGCGAACAGGGCGCCGAGAAGGACGACGGCGGTGTGCAGGGAGAGGAAGGCCGGCTCGGGTTCCGGCCGCGGCGAAGGTGTGGGCGTAGTGGTCACGGCCCGATTCCACCGCGCCCCACGCCCTCGTCCCGCACGGGCGGAACGGAGCCGACCACACCGGATCGGCCCCGAACTCCGCTGAACTCGGCGGTGCGTTCGGCCGAACACACCGGCTGTTCCGTTCCGTTCGGCGGATTCCGGGGCCCCGGTACCGATCACGCCCTACCGTGGTCGGATGCAGACGCAGCGGCCGCCCTCCGGCGGCTTCGAGCAGCAACTCGCCTCCCTCGCCGCCGATCTGCACCGGCTGCGCATCGAACGGGGCAAACCCACCTACCGCGAGCTCGGGGCCCGCGCGGCGCGCTCCGGCACCGGCATCAGGCTGCCGATCGCCACCCAGAGCGACGCCTTCAACGGCAGGCGGCTGGTGCGCGCCGACACCCTGATGGGTCTGGTCCGCATCCTCCACGCCTACGACGAGTACGGCCGGGAGATCCCGGTCCCCCCGCACACCGCCCCGGAACTGGGCCCGTGGCGCCACCGCTGGCGCGAACTCGCGGCGCTCCAGGCCCTCACCGCCCGGCCGCAGCCGGAGGCCTCGGACCTTCCCCCGCCCCAGGCCCCGGATCCGGACCTGCTCCGGCCCCCGCAGGAGGAACCCCCGGCGCAGGCGCCCACGCCGGCACCGCCCCGCGCGCGGCCCTCCGTGCCGGCCCGGGGCCCGGATCCCGCGCACCGGCCACAGCCCTCTCCGCCGACGGGGACGCGCCCTCCCGGCCTCTTCGCCCTGGTGCACCGGCTGTCCTGGCACGGCTCGCCGGTGATCGGTCTGGCGTTCTCCCCGGACGGGCGCCTGCTGGCGTCGACCACCGCGGACGTCGGCATGGTGTGGGACACCGAGGCGGGCCGGAACACCGGCACTCCGTACACCCCCGGCGGGCAACCCCTCATGTTCCTCGACGAGGACCGGCTGCTGGCGGTGGACCACCGGACGCGCCGGGGCGTACGCCGGCTCGACCTGCGCGCAGGCGTGGTCGACGGCCATCTGGACACCGATTCCGGGGCGGTCGTCTCCCTCGCCCGCTCCCCCGTCGGGGACCACATGGCCGTCCTGCACGACGACGGCTCCGTATGGGTGGGGAGCCCCGACCTGATCGACGCATCAGGACCATACTTCCTGTTCGAAGGATCCGCCCTCACCCGATCCGTCTCCTTCACCACGGACGGCCGGCTGCTGGCCGTCGACGCCGACGCCCGGGTGTGGAGCCCCGACGACGAACCCGGCGCCGGTACGGCGCCCCTCGCGCTGCCGGAACCTCCCCGCTGCCTGGCCCTGTCACCCGACGGCCGGCTGCTCGCCGTCGGCCACCGCGACGGCGGAGCGGAGCTGTGGGACACCGCCGCCGCCCGGAGCCTCCGCCTCGGCGGGCACGGGGCCGGCGTGACGTCTCTGGCGTACTCGCCGGACGGCACCCTGCTGGCCTCCGCGTCCGACGACGGGAGCGTCCGGCTCTGGGACACCGAGACCGGGCTGGCCGTGGGAGCGCCGCTGACCGACCACGGGAGCGGGGTCCGCCGCGTGCTCTTCTCGGCCGACGGCCGACTGCTGGCCACGGCGGCCGAGGACGGGATGGTCCTGCTGTACGAACGGAGTTTCCCCGGGGTGTCGGCGGTGGTCCCGGGCACGCTCGCCGCCAGGGCGGTCGCCACCGCGCTGCACGAGCAGTACGCCGTCGCGCTGCCGCCCCTGGCATCCGGTTCGGGCGTTCCGCTGCACCGGCTCGCGTTCGCGCCCGACAGGCGGCGGCTGCTCGTCCGGACCGGGGAACGGCAGGTCCTCACCTGGGACGTCGCGACCCTGTCGCTGCTGCCCGAGCTGTTGCGCCCGCCCGCCGCGGGACCCTGGGGTGTGGAGTTCCCCCCGGCGGGCGGGCCGGCCGAGTTGTGGCACCCGGAAGCGCCCCGGACCGGCCCGCTGCACCGGCCCGTCACGCTGAGCGCGAACTTCGCCTTCTCCGCCGACGGCAGGAGGGTGGCCGTGATCAGCCGTGCCGGGACGATCGGCTTCTGGGACGTGTTCGCCGGCATGGAGATCATCGACCCCGCGCCCTCCGGGCTCGCCGACGTGGGCGGGCTCGCCGCCTCACCCGACGGCCGCGCCCTGGCCGCTGCGGCAGGCGACACGGTGGTGGTCTTCGACGCGGTGGCGCCCGACTCCTCCGGCAGGGCCTTCGGCACCGACGGTTCCGTGATCTCCGGCATGGCCTTCTCGCCCGACGGGCTGGTGCTGGCCACCGGGACCGCCGACGGGACCGTCCGGTTGCACGGCCAGGCCGAACCCCGGGTCGCGACCCCGACCGTCACCGGGCACACCGGCCCGGTGCTGGACGTGGCCTTCTCGCCCGACGGCCGGCTCCTGGCGAGCGCCGGGTGGGACGGGACCGTGGGCCTCTGGTCCCGGGCGACCGGGGAGCCCGCCACCCGGCTGCCGCTCACGGGTCATGAGGGCCCCGTCCGGGGCGTCGCCTTCTCCCCTGACGGAAGTCTGCTGGCCGCCGCCGGGAGCGACGGCACCCTTCGCCTGTGGGTGCTGCCCGGCCCGTACACGCCGCCGGCCCGCCCCCGGTGATCCGGGGTCGGGCCGGCGGCAGTTCGGGATCAGGCCGTGGCCGTCAGGGTGGCCGAGCGGCGGGGGATGGCGAAGGCGTCCAGTTCGGCGCGGGTCAGGCCGGTCAGGGCGGTGACCTCGTCCGTGCCGACCGCGCCGCAGTCCAGGCCGCGGACCAGGTAGCCGGCCAGGGCCTTGGCGGTGGCGGGCTCGTCCATCACGTCGCCCTCGATCTTCGCCACGTACGCCTTCAGGCGCGCGGCGGCGGCCTCCAGGCCCTCGCGGTAGAAGGTGAAGACGGCCGCGTAGCGGGTCGGCAGGTGCGCCGGGTGCATGTCCCAGCCCTGGTAGTAGGCGCGGGCCAGGGCGCGGCGGGTCAGGCCGTAGTGGAGCCGCCAGGCCTCGTGGACCTGCTCGGGGGTGCCGACCGGCTTGACGTTCGTCGAGCCGTCCGAGACGCGTACGCCGGTGCCGGCGGCCGCGACCTGCATGATCGCCTTCGCGTGGTCGGCGGCGGGGTGGTCGCTGGCCTGGTAGGCGGCGGAGACGCCGACGCAGGCGCTGTAGTCGAAGGTGCCGTAGTGCAGACCGGTCGCGCGGCCCTTGGCGGCCTCGATCATCCGGGCCACGGTGGCGGTGCCGTCGGAGGCCAGGATGGACTGGCTGGTCTCGATCTGGATCTCGAAGCCGATCCGGCCCGGGCGCAGGCCGCGGCTGGTCTCGAAGGCATCCAGCAGCTTGACGAAGGCGCTGACCTGCTCGGCGTAGGTGACCTTGGGAAGGGTCAGGACGAGGCCCTCGGGGAGGCCGCCGTGCTCGAGGAGGCCGGAGAGGAAGACGTCCGTGGTGCGGATGCCGCGGTCGCGGACGTTCGACTCCATGCACTTCATGCGGATGCCCATGTAAGGGGCGTTGGTGCCGTTGGCGAAGGCCTCCGAGACGAGGCGGGCGGCGCGGGCCGCGGCCTGGTCCTCCTCCTCGTCGGAGCGGACGCCGAAGCCGTCCTCGAAGTCCACGCGGAGGTCCTCGATGGGCTCGGTGGCGAGCTTGGCGCGGACGCGGTCGTAGACCGGGACGGCCAGTTCGTCGGAGATGCCGAGCACCTTCGCGAAGGTGGCCGCGTCCGGGGCGTGCTCGTCCAGGGCCGCGAGGGCCTGGTCGCCCCAGGAGCGGATGGTGTCGGCGGCGAAGACGTCACCGGGTACGTAGACCGTGTGGATCGGCTGGCGGGTGCCGGGGTCGCCCGGGTAGTGGCGCGCGAGTTCCGCGTCCACCGGCGCGAGGGAGGCGCTGATGCCCTCGCTGACCGCGCCTGCGAGGCTCGTCGCCACCTTCTCCTGCTGACCCATCGTGCACTCTCCTCTTTTCCGCTTCACGGAAGCCTGGCTCCGCATAGCAGAATTTAGTCACGGGGTTCCGCTCCGTCAATGGTCCCTCCACCGCCTGGGACAAACGACTCGGGGCCGTGCGGTGACAATCACCACACGGCCCCGGAGGCAGCGGAAACGCCAGGTCAGGGAATCAGCCCTGGCGCGCCTTGATCTCGCCCGTCAGCTGGGGGACGACCTCGAAGAGGTCGCCGACCACGCCGTAGTCGACCAGGTCGAAGATCGGGGCCTCGGCGTCCTTGTTGACGGCCACGATGGTCTTCGAGGTCTGCATGCCGGCCCGGTGCTGGATCGCGCCGGAGATGCCCGCGGCGATGTACAGCTGCGGGGAGACCGACTTGCCGGTCTGGCCGACCTGGTTGGTGTGCGGGTACCAGCCGGCGTCGACCGCGGCGCGGGAGGCGCCGACCGCCGCACCGAGGGAGTCCGCGAGGTCCTCGATGAGGTGGAAGTTCTCCGCACCGTTGACGCCGCGGCCGCCGGAGACGACGATCGCGGCCTCGGTCAGCTCCGGGCGGCCCGTGGACTCGCGCGGGGTGCGGGAGACGACCTTGGTACCGGTGGCCAGGGCGCCGAAGGTGACGGCGAGCGCCTCGACGGCGCCGGCGGCCGGGGCGGCCTCGACCGCGGCCGAGTTCGGCTTCACGGTGATGACCGGGGTGCCCTTGGACACGCGGGACTTGGTGGTGAACGACGCGGCGAAGGCGGACTGCGTCGCGACCGGACCCTCGTCACCGGCCTCCAGGTCGATGGCGTCGGTGATGATGCCGGAGCCGATGCGCACGGCGAGGCGCGCGGCGATCTCCTTGCCCTCGGCGGAGGACGGGACGAGCACGGCCACCGGGGAGACGGCGGCGTACGCGGCCTGCAGGGCGTCGACCTTGGGGACGACCAGGTAGTCGGCGAACTCGGGGGCGTCGGCGGTGAGGACCTTGACGGCACCGTGCTCGGCGAGGACGGCGGCGGTGGCCTCGGCACCGGCGCCCAGGGCGACGGCGACGGGCTCGCCGACGCGGCGGGCCAGCGTCAGCAGCTCGAGGGTGGGCTTGCGGACGGCACCGTCCACGTGGTCGACGTAGACGAGAACTTCAGCCATGGGACTGCTCTCCTGCTTTACGAGGTGTCTGGGGGCTACTGGGGAGGCCGGAGCCCCTAGATGAACTTCTGGCCGGCCAGGAACTCGGCCAGCTGCTTGCCGCCCTCGCCCTCGTCCTTGACGACGGTGCCGGCGGTGCGGGCCGGGCGCTGCGCCGCGGACTCGACCACGGTGTAGGCACCCTCGAGGCCCACCTCTTCGGCGTCCAGGTCCAGGTCGGACAGGTCCCAGGACTCCACCGGCTTCTTCTTGGCCGCCATGATGCCCTTGAAGGACGGGTAGCGGGCCTCGCCCGACTGGTCCGTCACGGAGACGAGCGCCGGGAGGGAGGCCTCCAGCTGCTCGCTCGCGGAGTCGCCGTCGCGGCGGCCCGTGACCTTGCCGTCCTCGACCTTGACCTCGGAGAGCAGGGTGACCTGCGGGACGCCCAGGCGCTCGGCCAGGATCGCCGGGAGGACGCCCATGGTGCCGTCGGTCGAGGCCATGCCGGTGATGACCAGGTCGTAGCCGGCCTTCTCGACGGCCTTCGCCAGCACCAGCGAGGTGCCGATGACGTCGGTGCCGTGCAGGTCGTCGTCCTCGACGTGGACGGCCTTGTCGGCGCCCATCGACAGCGCCTTGCGCAGCGCGTCCTTGGCGTCCTCCGGGCCCACCGTCAGGACGGTGATCTCGGCGTCGTCGGCCTCGTCGGCGATCTGCAGCGCCTGCTCGACGGCGTACTCGTCGAGCTCCGACAGCAGACCGTCGACGTCGTCGCGGTCGACCGTCAGGTCATCGGCGAAGTGCCGGTCGCCGGTGGCGTCGGGCACGTACTTCACACAGACAACGATCCTCAGGCTCACGCCGGCTCTCCTACCGCATCGTCTTTTACTGATACCGCTACTGATACCGCCTTGTGGAGGCAGCATAGGCGCCTTCCGGCGCGGATCCCGGTCGGGGCGGGCCCCGCTCCGAAGGGAATGTTACTCGTCAGTACACAGTGGGTCTTCCCCGGTTGCAAGGCCGTCGAACTGTGATCTGGCCAACGCCGCCCGAACCGGTCCCAGCAGGGACGATTCAGTCGCGCAACGCGTTGAAGCGACCCTGGTGGTAGAGCAGGGGCCGGCCCTCACCGGCGGGGTCCCCCGCCACGGCCTCCGCGATGATCACCCGGTGCTCCCCCGCGGGCACCCTCGCCACCACGCGGCACACCAGCCACGCCAGCACCCCGTCGAGCAGCGGCACCCCGTGCGGCCCCGGCGCCCAGTCGGTACCGGGCCCGAAGCGGTCGGCCCCGCTGCGCGCGAACAGCCCGGCGAGGTCCCGCTGGTGCTCCCCGAGTATGTGGACGCCGAGGTGGTCGCTGTCCCGCACCGCGGGCCAGCTGGAGGCGCCGGTGCCGATGGTGAACGAGAGCATCGGCGGGTCGGCGGAGACGGAGTTGAGCGAGGTCGCGGTGAAGCCGGCCGGACGGCCCCCGCTCTGCGCCGTGATCACCGCGACCCCGGCGGCGTGCCGGCGGAAGACGGAGCGCAGCAGTTCGGGCGAACCGGGCAGGGGGTCGCGGCCGGGGTCGCCGAAGGGGGCGGCGGTGCGGGACGCGGGCGGGGCCGTCGGGGCCGTCATGGGGGGCCTTCCTTCTGCCGCGGGGTCGCGGGAGGGCGTTCGGGGATCGGGGTCGGGGGCGTTCAGCGATCCCAACAGCGCGCACTCGCGCATCGGCCGAGGTCCACATGGACCCGCCGGTGGAGCAGGAGTTCGTACCGCATGCCGCCAGCCTGGCGATCTCCCGTGTACACAGTCAAGCCGCAGCGGGCAGATGTCAGGCGCGTCACGCTGCGTGCGGGCGCGCGCACCGGCGCGGGCGTCACACCGTGGCGCCCAGGGCGGCGATCACATCGGCCTTGCGCGGCATCCCCGCGGCCCGCCGGACGATCCGGCCCGCGCCGTCCAGGACGAACACGGTCGGGGTCTTCTCCACGCGCAGGGCGCGTACGAGCGCGAGGTTGCGCTCGGCGTCGATCTCGATGTGCTCGACCCCGTCCACCATCGCGGCGACCTCGGCGAGGATCCTGCGGGTGGCCCGGCAGGGCTGGCAGAAAGCGCTGGAGAACTGCACCAGGCTGGCCCGCTCGCCCGGCTCCCGGCCCAGTTCGGCGGCGCCCAGGCGCCCCTGTCCGGCCGCCACCGCGGCGGCCTCCTCGTGCTCGGGCACGCCCGCTCCTGTCTACCCTGTCCCCATGTACGCACCACCCCGGCCGCGGCCGGGAGGCCCTCCCTCTGCGAGCGCCGCCGTCACGCCGCGCATTCCCCGCGTGACGAGGATCTCCCCGTCCGCGGCCGTCCGGACTGGCCAGCGCGCCGCGTTTCGGGCACGATCCCCATGGTCGCGTACCTACGCTTCCGTAACTTCCGGCCGGGAGCACCTCCCCAGGCAGAAAGCGGGGTCTCCCCATGGCTGAGCTCGTCTACCCCCCGGTGATCGGCGCCGCGCACACGCTGTTCCGCGCGCTCGACATCCGCATCGACATGAAGGGCACCGAGAACATCCCGCGCAAGGGCGGGGCGGTCCTGGTGTCGAACCACATCGGCTACCTCGACTTCATCTTCGCCGGCCTGACGGCGCGGCCGCAGAAGCGCCTCGTGCGCTTCATGGCCAAGGAGTCGGTCTTCCGGCACAAGGTGTCGGGCCCGCTGATGCGCGCGATGAAGCACATCCCGGTGGACCGCCAGCAGGGCGAGTCCGCCTACCAGCACGCGCTGGACTCGCTGCGCTCGGGCGAGATCATCGGGGTGTTCCCGGAGGCGACGATCTCCCAGTCCTTCACCCTCAAGAGCTTCAAGTCGGGTGCCGCGCGCATGGCGCAGGAGGCCGGCGTGCCGCTGATCCCGGTGGCGCTGTGGGGCACCCAGCGGCTGTGGACCAAGGGCCGGCCGAAGAACCTCAAGCGCAGCCACATCCCGGTGACCATGCGGGTGGGCGAGCCGATCGAAGCCCCCAAGGACCAGTACGCGGGGGCCATCACCCGCCGGCTGCGCGAGCGCGTGCAGGAGCTGCTGGAGGCGGCGCAGGCCGCCTACCCGGCCAAGCCGCAGGGCACCGAGGACTCCTGGTGGCTGCCGGCCCACCTCGGCGGGACCGCGCCGACGGCCGCGCAGGTCAAGGAAGCCGGCTGATCCCGGTCCCGGTCCCCCGCCCCGGCTCCGCCGCTTCGCGCTTGCGCCGCCGGTGGGCGGCGACCCGGGCGCGGGTGGCGCAGGCGGGCGTGCAGTAACGGCGGGCGCTGCCGGGTCCGGTGGCGAGGAAGAGGCTTCCGCAGCCCGGCGCGGCGCAGGCGCCCCAGGCGATGCGCCCGTGTTCCGTGAACAGCTGGGCGAGCGCGAGGGCGCCGGAGGCGAGGAACCAGTCGCCCCAGCGGGCGCCGTCGCCCCGGTCCACGTGCAGGTGCCAGGGATGGCCGTCGTGCCGGGTCAGCCGGGGCCGGGTGCCGCACTCCTCCAGCAGCCCGTTGAGGGCTTCGGCCGCGCGGTCCTCGTCGGTCTCGGCGAGGACGAGTGCCATCCGGCGGGCCGCCGCGCGCAGTTCGGCCGCCTCCGGTTCCCCGAACGCCTCCGGGGCCAGGTCGGCCGGGTGCTCCCCGTGCCGGGCGAGCAGGGCGGCGAGCTCGTCGCGGGGCAGGGCGGGGTCCGCGCGGACCGCCTCGGCCAGCTCGATCAGGCGGCCGGCCGCCGAGAACCCCGCCGCTCCCGCACCCGCCGCGGGCGGATTCCCCATCCCGGACTCCTTTCCCCTTACACCCGTCTGACGTAACGTCTTACCCGCACAACACGTTACCGAACGCGGGAAGGGGTCCGCCGATGGGCGGGTTCGGGCGGTACCTGGCGGCTGCGCTGGCCGGGCGTTTCGCGTCCGAGGGCATGGGGATGGCGGTGGTGCTGCTGGCCCTGGAGCGGACGGGCAGCGCCGCGCACGGGGCGTTCGTGCTGACGGCCTGGATGGCCCCGCACGTCCTGGCCGCGCCGCTGGCGGGTGCCGCCGCGGCGCGGGCGCGCAGGCCCCGGCTGTTCTACGCGGGCGCGCTGGCCGGGTTCACGGTCGCGGTGGCCGCGCTGGCGACGCTGCTGGGGCGGGCCCCGGTGGCGGTGGTGCTGGCGGTGGCGGTGCTGGGCGGCTCCTGCGGGCCGGTGGTGACGGGCGGGCTGTCGAGCCTGGTCGCGGGGCTGGTGCCGGAGGGGCCGCGGCGGGACCGGGCGTACGGCTGGGACGCCTCGACGTACAACGCGGCCGCGGTGACGGCTCCGGCGGTGGTCAGCCTGGCGGGGGCGGCCGTCTCGGCGGGGCCCGCGATGGGGGTGCTGGCGCTGTCGGCGGCGCTGGCGGCAGCCCTGGCCGCCTCCCTGCCGTACCCGGACGCGCACCCGGGCGCGGACTCCCCGCACCGGGCGCCCCGGGCCGGGATGGGGGCGGGACTGGCCGCGCTGTGGCGGGTCCGGGACCTGCGGGCGATCACCTCGGCGACGACCCTGGCCTTCGTCGGCGTCGGAGCGCTGACCACCACCTCGGTGCTCCTCGCGCGGGGGCTCGGCAGCCCCGGCGCGGGCGGGGTGCTGATGACGGCCTTCGCGCTCGGCGCGCTGACGGGCTCCCTGACGCTGGGCCGGATGACCTCGGTGGCGCCGGGCCGGCTGGCCCGCTGGGCGATGGCGGGGACGGGGGTCACGCTCGCGGCGGCGGCGTTCGCGCCCTCGGTCGCGCCGGCGGCGGCCGCGTTCGCGGCGGCGGGGGTGTGCGACGGGCCGCTGCTGACGGCCACGCTGCGGATCCGCTCGGAGCACGCCCCGGGCGGGGTGCGGGCGCAGGTGTTCACCCTGGGGGCGGGGCTGAAGGTGACGGCGGCTTCCACGGGGGCCGCCCTGGTGGGGCTGGCGGCCGCCGCGCCGCCGTGGACGCTGCTGCTCGGGATCGCCGTGCTGCAGCTCGCGGCCGCCGCGCTACACCTGCTGGTGGCGGGGCGCGGGCGGGTGGCGCGGGTGGCGGCTACAGGGACGTCGGAAGGTTCCGCCACAGCTCCGGCCGGTCGGCGGACTCCTGGAGGACCTTGAGCGTGGCCGGGTGCGGGGCGTCGTACAGCTCGGGATGGTCGATCTCGCCGAGTTCGGGGCGTACGGGGAAGGCGAGCCGCTCCACGTCGAGGCTGAACCGGGCGTCGACGCCGGGCTTGTTGCCGCGCGGGTCGACCCGGGACCACTCCTCCCGGCCGGGCAGCCGCAGGGCGACGAGGCCGTGGATGACGAGTCCGGACCCGTCGTCCTCACCGAGCAGCTGGTAGCACAGGGCCGCGGGGATGCCCTGGGCGCGCAGCAGGGCGACGAGGGCGTGCGACTTGGCGTAGCAGATGCCGTTGCGGGTGCTCAGCACGTCGGAGGCGCGCCAGGAGACCCTCGGGTCCCCGGAGTCGGCGGAGTGCGGGATGGTGTCGCGGACGAACTCGAAGGCCGCCTCGGCGTATGAATATGCATCACCGGTGGAGGCCCAGAGGGTGTCGGCGGTCTCCTGTACCAGGGGATGCCAGTGGTCGATGGCCTCACTGGAGGCTAGATAGGCATGTATGTCAGGGTTCTGTTGGATCAGTCGCATGATCCGCAGCTTAGGCATGCCTCCGACCGCAGATCAATAGATTTGCGGTCGGAGGCATAAATATTCAGTTACCGAAGAGGTGGCGCCTACCGGGCCAGCTCCTCCTTGAGCGCCTGGAGGAAGCCGTCGACGTCCTCCTCCTGGGTGTCGAAGCTGCACATCCAGCGCACGTCGCCGGCCGCCTCGTCCCAGAAGTAGAAGCGGTACCGCTCCTGGAGCCGGCGCGTGACGTCGTGCGGCAGCCGCGCGAACACCGCGTTCGCCTGCACCGGGTAGAGGATCTCCACCCCGTCGACCCCGCGCACGCCCGCGGCGAGCCGCTGCGCCATCGCGTTGCCGTGGCGGGCGTTGCGCAGCCACAGGTCCTTGGTCAGGAGCGCCTCGAGCTGCACCGAGACGAAGCGCATCTTGGAGGCCAGCTGCATGGACATCTTGCGGATGTGCTTCATCTGCCGGACCGCGTCCGGGTTGAGCACCACCACGGCCTCGCCGAACATCATGCCGTTCTTGGTGCCGCCGTAGGACAGCACGTCCACCCCGACCGTGTTGGTGAAGGTGCGCATGGGAACGTCGAGCGAGGCCGCGGCGTTGGCTATCCGGGCACCGTCGAGGTGCACCTTCATGCCCAGGGAGTGGGCGTGCTCGCAGATGGCCCTGATCTCGTCCGGGGTGTAGACCGTGCCGAGCTCGGTGTTCTGGGTGATCGAGACGACCTGGGGCATGGCCCGGTGCTCGTCCTCGAAGCCCCAGGCCTCCTGGTCGATCAGCTCGGGGGTGAGCTTCCCGTCCGGGGTGGGCACGGCCAGCAGCTTGATGCCGGCCATCCGCTCGGGGGCGCCGCCCTCGTCCACGTTGATGTGGGCGCTCTTGGCGCAGATCACCGCGCCCCACCGGTCGGTCATGGCCTGGAGGGCGACGACGTTGGCGCCCGTGCCGTTGAAGACCGGGAAGGCTTCGGCGTAGGGACCGAAGTGGCTGCGGAACACCTTCTGGAGGTGCTCGGTGTAGTCGTCCTCGCCGTAGGAGACCTGGTGGCCTTCGTTGGCGAGGGCGATGGCCGCGAGCACCTCCGGGTGGACCCCGGCGTAGTTGTCGCTGGCGAAACCGCGTACCGCCGGGTCGTGGTGGCGGCGGGCGTCGGTCTTGCCGTTGTCGGTTCTCACGGTTGCGGAGTGAGCCACAGACGCTGTCCGTTCACATCGGAGGCGGGCCGCTCCCACACGCCGGCGATGGCCTCGGCCAGCTCCTTGACGTCGGTGAAGCCCGCGAACTTCGCATTGGGGCGCTCGGCGCGCATCGCGTCGTGCACCAGTGCCTTGATCACCAGGATCGCAGCCGCGGCGGACGGGCCGTCTTCGCCCCCGGCCTTGCGGAAGGAGTCCGCCATGGCCAGGGTCCAGGCCTCGGCGGCCGCCTTGCCCGCGTTGTACGCGGCGTTGTTGGCCACCGGCTTGTGCGCGCCGGACTGGCTGATCAGGACGTACCGGCCGCGGTCGCTGCGCACCAGGGCGTCGTGGAAGGCGAGCGAAGTGTGCTGGACGGTGCGGATCAGGAGCTTCTCCAGGAGGTCCCAGTCCGCGAGGTCCACGTCGGTGAACGTCTTGCTGCCGCGCCAGCCGCCGACGAGGTGGACCAGGCCGTCGACCCGGCCGAACTCCTTCTCGGTCCGCTCGGCCCAGGCCTTGGTGGCCTCCAGGTCGAGCAGGTCGACGGTGTCACCGATGACGGTGGCGCCGCCGTGGGCGTAGCGGGCGGCGTCGACGGACTCCGCGAGGCGGGCCGCGTCGGCGTCGGACGCCACCACGGTGGCGCCCGCCTCGGCCAGGCGGAGCAGAGCGGCGCGGCCGGCGGGGCCACCGGCCCCGGCCACCGCCACCACCGCTCCCTGGAGCGGACCGTTCCCGGAGCCGTTCATCTGTGCAGCCTCCTGAGGGCGAGTGCTCACGCGGCGGTCCGCGAGGCGTCGTCGGCGTTCCGGGGAGTGATGCCCTTGGTCGAGGCGATCACACCCTTGAGCTTCTTGGCGAGGGCTTCGTAGAACATGCTGAGCGGGAACTCGTCCGGAAGCACGTCGTCCACGAGCTTGCGCGGGGGCTGCGTCAGGTCGAGGGCGTCGGGGCCCTTGGCCCACTTGGAGCCCGGGTGCGGGGCCAGGTAGGTGGAGACCAGCTCGTAGGCCTTGAACCAGTGCACCAGCTTCGGGCGGTCGATGCCCGCGCGGTACAGGTCCTCGATCTCGGCGCACAGCTGGTTGGTGACCTGCGGGGCGCGCATCCAGTCGATCTTCAGCTTGTTGTCCGTCCAGCGCACGACGTCGTGCTTGTGGAGGTAGGCGAAGAGGAGCTGGCCGCCGAGGCCGTCGTAGTTGCGGTTGCGGTCGCCGGAGACCGGGAAGCGGAACATCCGGTCGAAGAGGACGGCGTACTGCACGTCGCGGCCGTGCTCGTTGCCCTCGGACTCGAGCTTCACGGCCTCCTTGAAGGCGGTGAGGTCGCAGCGCAGCTCCTCCAGGCCGTACATCCAGAACGGCTGGCGCTGCTTGATCATGAAGGGGTCGAACGGGAGGTCGCCGTGGCTGTGGGTGCGGTCGTGGACCATGTCCCACAGGACGAAGGCCTTCTCGCAGCGCTCCTGGTCCTCGACCATGCGGGCGATGTCCTCGGGCAGCTCGATGCCCAGGATGTCCACGGCCGCGCCGGTGACCTTGCGGTAGCGGGCCGCCTCGCGGTCACAGAAGATGCCGCCCCAGGTGAAGCGCTCGGGGGCCTCGCGGACGGCGATGGTCTCCGGGAAGAGCACCGCGGAGTGAGTGTCGTAGCCCGGGGTGAAGTCCTCGAGGGTGATGCCGAGGAAGAGGGGGTTGTCGTACCGGGTGCGCTCCAGCTCGGAGAGCCACTCGGGCCACACCATCTTCAGCACGACGGCCTCGAAGTTGCGGTCGAGGTTGCCGTTCTGGGTGTACATGGGGAAGACCACGAGGTGCTGGAGGCCGTCCTCGCGCTGCGCGGCCGGGTGGAAGGCCAGCAGGGAGTCGAGGAAGTCCGGCACCTGGAAGCCGTCCACGACCCACTTGCGCAGGTCGGCGACGAGCGCCTTGTGGTACTCGGCGGCGTGCGGCAGGAGCGGGGACAGGGTCTCGACCGCCTCGATGGCGCGCTCGACGGCGGCCTCCACGTCGAGCGGGGCGGGGGCGCCCTCGGCCTCGAAGTCGATCGAACCGTCCTTGGCCTGCCAGGGGCGGATCTCCTCCACGGCGGCCTTGAGCTCGGGCCACGCCGGGTGGTCCACCACCCGCGCCCCGGCGGTTATCACGGCCCCGCCGATGCCCGGCACAAGAGTTTCCGTCATGTCACTTCCTCCACAGGAGAACCTCGCGTTAAGACAGCGTATGCATGCGAGACTCTCCCGCTCAAGAGGAAACTCGGGAAATTTTTCTGTAATACCCCCCACTCCACCGGAAGTCTTCCCGTTACTCACGGTGGAATCCACCACTCCGCCTAGTGATCGGCGTAGCGTTCGGCCTAATCGCCGGAGCGCGGGTTCACCCCTGCCCGGAAGTGCGGGATGACCTTCTCGCCCCATTGGCGCAGGGTCTCCAGGCAGGCCTCCTGCGGCACGGTGCCCATCTGGACCAGGCACATCACCTCGTCCGCGCCGGCCTCCCGCAGCCGCTCCACGTACGCGATGGCCTCGTCCGCGCTCCCGTAGGCGTGGTCGGCGTTGAAGGTGGCCGTGGAGGTCGGCCGGACGGGGATGTCCTGCTCGTGCAGCCGGGCCACCACCTGCTCGGCGGCCCGGCGCAGCTCCGCCGCCTCGTCGGCGCCCGCCACCACGGCCTCGTCCGGGACGCCCGCGCCGCCGTACCAGTGCCCGATGGACTGGGCGAAGAAGCGCTGCCCGCGGATGCCGATGCGGCGGGCCTCCTCGGGGTCGTCGAGCACGATGGTGGGACAGAGCACCGAGAAGTGGTCGTTGACCGCGGAGGACACGAAGCGGCTGCCGTCGCGCTCCGCGCGCGCCGTGTCGTAGACGGCCCGCATCCCCGCGATGGACTCCGGCCCGGCGAAGCCCATGACCAGGGCTCCGATGCCCAGCTCGGCGGCCTTCACCAGGGTCTCGGCGCGGCTGCAGGCCAGGAACAGCGGCGGGTGCGGGGCCTGCGCGGGGCGCGGCAGGACCGGGTGGGGGTCGATGTCGATCAGCTCGCCGTGGTACTCCAGCTCCTCCTCCCGCCAGGCCCGGCCGATGATCCGCAGCGCCTCCTCGACCTCGGCCTCGGTGCGGTCGCGGTCGACCCCGCACAAGGAGGTCTCCTGGAGGGTGCCGCCGCGTCCGGCGCCGAGGTCCACCCGGCCGCCGGAGAGCAGGTCGAGCATGGCGGCACGTTCCGCCACGCGCACCGGGTGGTTGAAGCCGAAGGGCATGCACACCACACCGTGCCCGATGCGTATCGTGTGCGTCCTGGCCGCGACCCAGCTCAGGAAGACCTCCGGTGCGCTCATGTGGGCGTACCACTTCAACGAGTGGTGCTCGACGGCCCAGATCCGGTCGAATCCCATGCGTTCGGCGAACACCGCCTGCTCGACGCAGTCGCGGATGACCTGGTGCTCCCGCTCCACGGTGGGGTCGGCCAGCTGAGCTTCGAAGATCACGGAGAATTTCAACGATGCCTCCAGAGATGCGTCCCGTGCCCGGTCTTGCTTCGATTAGAAATATGACTAGTAGTCATATCGCGAAGAAGCAAGACCTCCCGCCGACCGCGTGGGCGGTTCTCGGGCTGCTGTCCTTCCCCGGCGAGCGGACCGGCTACGAGCTCAAGAAGTGGGCGGACTCCTCCCTCCGCTTCTTCTACTGGTCGCCCGCCATCAGCCAGATCTACGCCGAACTGCGGCGGCTGGAGGAACTCGGGTACGCCTCCTCCGCCCGCTCGGGCCCGGAGGAGCTCCGCGCCAAGCGCCGCTACGCCATCACGGACGCCGGACGCCAGGCCCTCGCGGGCTGGGCGGCGGACACCGCCGAGGCGGGGCCGCCGGTGCTCAAGCACGGGCTGCTGCTGCGGATCTGGCTCGGACACCTGTCGGAGCCGGAGCGGCTGCGGGCGATGGTGGCGGACCACCTGGAGCGCACCCGGGCCGAACTGGCGGCCGTACGGGAGGCCATGGGGCACGCGGCCGACGTTCCGGAGTGGGCCTTCCCCGTCCTCGCCCTGCGCTGGGCCGAACGTCAGCACCTGGCCGAACTGGAGCTGGGCGAGGCCCTGCTGGCGGACCTGGCGCAGGCGCAGGGCCCGGCGGGAGCCCGCCCCGCGCGGGCGGGGCGTCAAGCCGGCGGGGACGCGCCCACCCCCGGGTGACGCGAAGGGGCGGCCCGGGCGCCCCGCCGGTCCCACACCCCTGACGGGAAGCGGCCGGAAGGCTTCCGCGGGCCGCTGCACGCCCGGTCCCAACGCGCGCGGCGCGCACTAGCATGCGTCCTCACCGGGCGCGGCCGGTCGGGACACCGCGACCGCGCCGGGAGCCGCCGTCGACGGAAGCGAGAGAACCTTGACTTTCCTCACCATCGGTCACCGCGGGGTCATGGGTGTGGAACCGGAGAACACCCTTCGGTCGTTCATCCGGGCGGAACGCTGCGGGATGGACGTCATCGCACTGGACGTGCGCCTCAGCAAGGACGGCGTCCTCGTCGTCCTGCACGACGCCGAGGTGGACCGCACCACGGACGGCGCGGGCGCCGTCGCCGACCTGACCCTCGCCGAGCTGCGCGAACTGGACGCCGGTCACGGTGAACGGGTGCCGGTCCTGGAGGAGGTCCTGGACGCCGTCCGGATCCCGCTCCAGGTCTCGGTGCAGGATCCGGCCGCCGCCGGGGCGCTCGTGGAGCTGCTGCTGCGCGCCGACCTGGCCGCCCGGGTGGAGGTGGCCTCGGGTGACGCGCAGGTGCTGGCCGGGGTCGCCCGGCGGGTGCCGGGCGTGCGCACGGCGCTGCGCGTGGAGCGGCCCGGCGCGGACCCCGGCGAACTGGTCGGGCTCGCCCGGGCGGCGGGGGCGGCGGCCGTGGCGGCCGACGTCCGCAGGCTGACCCTGGAGGCGGTGGAGGCGGCGCACGCGGCGGGGCTGCGGGTGACGGGCTGGTCCGTCAACAGCCTGGACCTGCTGCGGCTGGCGCGGGCCCTCCAACTGGACGGCGCCGCCACGGACTTCCCGGAGGTCCGCAGCACGGGCCGGTTCACGGCCTGAGCCCCTCCCGGCGCCCCCTGACGGCCCCGGCCGCGCTCGCCGCCGCGGCCGTCAGAGCGCCTTGACCAGCAGTTCGAAGGCCAGGTCGTCGCGGAGCGGGATGCCGAAGCGCTCGTCTCCGTACGGGAAGGGGCTCAGCTCGCCGGTGCGCCGGTAGCCGCGGCGCACGTAGTAGGCGATGAGCTCCTCCCGTACGTTCACCACGGTCATCCGCATCTCCGACACCTTCCAGTCCTCGCGGGCCCGGCGCTCGGCCTCGGCCATGACCTCCTTGCCGAGGCCGGCCCCCTGGAGCCCGGGCCGTACGGCGAACATGCCGAAGTAGGCGTGGTCCCCGCGGTGTTCGAGCTGGCAGCAGGCGACGAGCTCGCCGGCGCGCTCGACGACCAGCAGCGTGCTGTCCGGGTCCGCGATGATGGCGCCGACCCCGCTCGGGTCGGTGCGCTGCCCGTCCAGGTAGTCGGCCTCGGTCGTCCAGCCGGCCCGGCTGGCGTCACCGCGGTAGGCGGACTCGACGAGGGCCACCAGGGCCGGCACGTCCTCCTCCACGGCGCTGCGGAAGCTCAGGGCGGCGGGCTGGGCGGTGGACATCGGGCGCTCCGTTCGGTACGGCGGCAGATCAGCGGCATATGACATGCCGCGGGCGTCGCAGAGAGCGTAACCCGGTCCCGCGTGAAGGGGGTGTGAGCAGGGCATCCCTTCCCGTGACGCCGACGAACCGGGAGGTTCCGCCGTGCACGGATCCGCGCCGCCCCTCTCCGCCTCCGCCGTCTCCGCCTGGCTGCTGGTGCTGCTCTGCGCCGTGAGCGGTGCGTACTGCCTGCTGCGGGCCCGCAGAGCGGACCGGGCGGTGCGGGGCATGGTCGCCGGCGAGGCGGTGATGGGCTTCGGGATGGCGGCGATGGCCGTGCCCTCGGGCACCGGCCCCTGGGGCCCCCAGGTCCTCGTCGCCGTCTGCTGCGGGGCCGCGGTGCACGCGCTGTGGCTGCTGCGGGGCGGGATGCACCACGCGCACCACCTCGTGGGCACGCTGGCGATGGCCTACATGGCACTGGCGACGGCCGCCGGAAGCGGACACGGGCACGGGCACGGCCAGGCCGGGCTGCCGGTGGTGACCGGGGTCCTGCTGCTGTACTACGCCGGGTACGTACTGCGGGGCGGGGCCCGGCTGGTGACGGCCGGGGGCGTGCTGTCCGTGACGGGGGGCGAGGGCGGGCCGGGGGCCCCGGGGGCGGAGGCCGGCGGGGCGGGGGAACTCGTCCGGGCCTGCCGACTGGCCATGGGGACGGGCATGTTGGCGATGCTGCTGACCATGTGACGGGGGCGCGGGGCGCGTCCGGCGGGCGCCGGAACGTGTCCTGCGTCACCAATGCCCCGGCCCCTACCCGTAGGTAGCCCGGCGCTCATAGGCTGGCGGACATGATGGTCCCCGCCGCCCTTCTGCTGCTCGGCGCACTGACCGCGTTCCTCGCGCCCCGACTGCTGGCCCGCGCCCAGTGGCCCGAGCGGGAACCCGTGGTGGCCTTGTGGGCGTGGCAGTGCGTGGTGGGGGCGACGCTGCTGTGCCTGGGGCTGTCGATGCTGCTGAGCGCGGCCGCCGCCTGGCAGGAGGTGCGGGCCCGGCTGTTCGCCGCCGCCCCGCACGGGGTGGTGGACGCGTACGGGCTGGGCCCCGACGGCGGGCCCTGGGCCGCCGGGACGGCCCTGGTCCTGGCCTGCGGGGGCCTGTGGACCGGGGCGATGCTGACCCGGGAGGTGCTGCGGGCGCGGGCGCGGCGGCGTGCCCGGGGGGCCGAGCTGCGGCTGCGCGCGCCGCTGCTGCCCGGCGAGGACCCGGCGGCGGCGCGGCTGGTGGTGCTGGAGGGCCCGCGTCCGGAGGCCTGGTGGCAGCCGGGGCCGGCGCCGCGGCTGGTGGTGACGACGGCGGCGCTCGGGCGGCTCAAGGGCAGCCAGCTGGACGCGGTGCTGGCGCACGAGCAGGGGCACGTGGCGGCGCGGCACGACTGGCTGCTGCACTGTTCGCGGGCGCTGTCGCGGGGGTTCCCGCAGGTGCCGGTGTTCGCGGCGTTCGAGGCGGAGATGGACCGGCTGGTGGAGCTGGCCGCCGACGACGTGGCCTCGCGGCGCTACGGCCGCCTCACCATCGCCCTCGCGCTGGTCGGCCTGAACGAGGACCGGGGCGTCTTCGGCCCCGCCTCCGCGCAGGCCCACGTGCCGGAGCGGGTAAGGCGTCTGCTGTCGGCCACCCCGCGCCTGTCGGCGGGACGGCGGCTGCGGCTCACGGCCCTGGCCACCCTGCTGCCCGCGGTACCGCTGGTGGTGGCGTTCGTACCGGGACTCAGCGCGCTGGCCTGATCCGGCCCCTCGGACGCGCCCGCCCGAGGCGATCCCCCGCGTCGCCTCGGGCCGACGGCTTCGCGCTGAGTATATTGACTCGGAGCCAGTCAACGCAGGAGTAAGCATGTCCCCGCGCAGCGCATCGGTCAATGAAGAATTGCGCAGACGTTCCCGGGAGCGGCTGCTGCAGGCCACGGTCGAACTGGTTGCCGAGCGCGGCTACGAGGCCACCAAACTCGGCGACATCGCCGACCGGGCGGGCGCCGCCCGCGGCCTGGTGTCGTACTACTTCCCCGGCAAGCGGCAGCTGCTCCAGTCGGCGGTGCACCGGCTGATGCACCTGACGCTGGAGGAGGCCCTGGAGCGCGCACCGCGCACCGACGACGGCCGCGAGCGGCTGGCCCGGGCGGTCGACTCGATCCTGGGGCTGGCCCGCGACCAGCCCCGGCTGATGCGCACGCACATGGCCGGGATCCTCCAGGCGGAGGGCTTCATCCAGTGCCCGGAGCAGCAGCGGCTCGCACAGCTGCTCCGGGAGACCGTCACCCGGTACGGCTCGGCGGACGTGGACACCGACTACCCGATGCTGCGCGCACTGCTGATGGGGGCGGTGGTCGCGGTCCTGCTGCCGGGCGCCCCGATGCCGGCGGCGCGACTGCGGGCCGAGCTGTTCCAACGGTACGGACTGGAGTGGGAGCAGGGGTTCCCGCCGGACGGCGGACCGCCCGGCGGAACGTTTCCTCCGTGAACCTCCCGGCTGCGGTCAGTGGTACTCGGGCTGGGTCTGGACGTTGAGCCGGTCCATCCACACCCGTTTGGCGCCGTCGGTCCGCCGGTCGTCGAGCCGGAGCACGTCGAGGCCCTTGACGATGTCGTTCGAGTAGATGTGCCCGTTGTAGTAGTACGCCGACCAGGAGCCGCCCAGGCCCAGCCGGTCGGTGGTCAGCGGGCCGCGCTCGAAGTAGCCGATCTCCTTGGGCCGCGCCGAGTCGGTGAAGTCCCAGACCGAGACCCCGCCCTGGTACCAGGCCTGGACCATGATGTCGCGGCCGTCGCCGACGGGGACCAGGGAGCCGTTGTGGGCGACGCAGTTCTCGGTGTCGGCCTGGTGGCGCGGGATCTTGAAGTAGCCCCGGAAGACCAGTTTGCGCTGGTCGCCGGTGCCGGTGATGTCGTAGATCCCGTCGGCGCCCCGGTTGGGTCCGGTGGCCTCGTTGCAGGTGGCGGCGCCGCCACCGCCGAGTTCGTCGGTGAACACCACCTTGTCCGCGTCCTCGTTGAAGGTCGCCGAGTGCCAGAACGCGAAGTTCACGTTGTCCTGGACCCGGTCGATGACCCTCGGGTGCTCGGGCTCGCTGATGTCGAAGAGGATGCCGTCGCCCATGCAGGCGCCCGCGGCCAGGTCCTCGGAGGGCAGCACCGTGATGTCGTGGCAGCCGGTGGTCTTGGAGACGCCCGGGTTGGTGGGCGCCCCGGGGTTGCCGCCGTCCGGGAAGAGCACCGGGAAGCCGACGACGGCGGCCTTGGTCGGGTCCTTCTTCGGGACCTTGACCACGGAGATGCCGTCGTGCGGGGGCTGGCAGTCGGGGAAGGCCTCGCTCGGCGAGTACGAGGAGACGTAGAGGTAGATGTCGCGGCCGCCCGGCACCAGGGTGTGGGTGTGCGATCCGCAGGCCGTCTCCACGGACTTGACGTACTTGGGGTTCTTCTTGTCCTTGATGTCGAAGATCTTGATGCCCTCCCAGGAGGACTTCTCCGTGGCCGGCTGCGAGACGCTGTTGCAGGAGTCGTCGCTGCGCGAGGAGTCGGTGGAGAGGAAGAGCAGGTCGCCGGAGACCGAGACGTCGTTCTGGCCGCCGGGGCAGAGCACCTGGGTGACGATCTTCGGGGCCTTGGGGTCGGCGATGTCGTAGATCGTGAAGCCGTCGTAGTTGCCCGCGTAGGCGTAGCGGCCCTGGAACGCCAGGTCGGAGTTGATGCCCTTGAGGGCCGCGTCGGGGATGTTGGCCAGGGGTTTGACGTTGGCGCTGTGCACGACCTCGTCCTGGCCTGGGATCTCCCCGGGGGCGAGTTCGCGGCCCGGCGCGAGGTCCGCGCTCTGCCGGGAGCCCGCGCCCGGGGACGAGTCGCCGGGGTCGGGGCTGGCTGCCGCCGGTCCGGCGGCGGCGAGGAGCGTAGTGAGGAGTCCGGCGGCCGCCAGGGCCGCCCCCAGACTCCGGTGGCGCACTCTGACGGTGTGCAGCAAGGTCATTGTGCCTCCCGTGGGGGCCCTGTGCTCCGTTCCCGGTGGGGAAGCGGAACCTGGACCCCGGCAGTATCTTCCTTTCCATGGACATGGCAAACGCATTACTCGGCCGATTCCTGGGGGCGGCGCTGGCCGCCTCATTCCTCCTCACCCTCACCGCCTGCACCGCCGACGGCGACGCCCCGCGGGGCGCCGGTGACGGCTCGCCGGTGGTGGTCGCCCCGGGCCGGCCCGGCGAGCAGTCCCGGACCCTCTCCCCCGGCCAGGCCGCCCGGCAGCGGCCCGACGACAGCCCCAACGCCGCCGACCGGTCCTACGTACGGCGCATGATCGAGCACCACCGGCAGGCCCTGACCATGAGCGCCCTGGCCCCCGAACGCGCCTCGGCGGACGGGGTCAGACGGCTCGCCGAGCGGATCGCGGCCGCGCAGGGGCCGGAGATCGGGGCCATGGAGCGGTGGCAGACCCGCTACCCGGCCCCGGCCGCGGACCCCGGCGGGCACGACCACGCCGCGATGCCCGGCATGGCCACCGAACAGCAGCTGCGGGAGCTGACGCAGGCCCGCGGCGCCGACTTCGACCGGCTGTTCCTCTCGCTGATGACCGCCCACCACGAGGGGGCGCTGAAGATGGCGGGCGAGGCCCTGGCCCAGGGCAACAACGGCGCCGTCGAGGAGATGGCGAACGAGGTCGTGGCCGTCCAGAGCGCCGAGGTACACCGGATGCGCGCGATGGGCTGACGGGCCCGGGGGCCGGTGTCATGCTGGGGAGCATCCGCGGGAGGGAGTTCCGCCGTGCTTCGTGTCGCCGTCGTCGGCTCGGGCCCCAGCGGGGTCTACGCCGCCCAGACCCTGGTCGGGCAGCGCGAGGTCCCGGGTGTACGGGTCGACGTACTGGACCGGCTGCCGGCCCCGTACGGCCTCGTCCGGTACGGGGTGGCCCCCGACCACGAGAAGATCAAGTCGCTGACCGGAAACCTGCGCTCCGTGCTGGAGGACGAACGGATCCGGTTCCTCGGGAACGTGGAGGTCGGCGGCGCGCCGCTGACCACCGCCCGGATGCTGGAGCTGTACCACGCGGTGGTGTACTGCGTGGGCGCGGCCCGGGACCGGACGCTGGGGATCCCCGGCGAGGAACTGGCCGGGGTGCACTCCGCGACGGCGTTCGTGTCCTGGTACAGCGGACACCCCGACGCGGGCTCCTTCGACCTGGGCGGGGTCCGCTCCGCGGTGGTCGTGGGGGCGGGCAACGTCGCGGTGGACGTGACCCGGATCCTGGCCCGGGGCGCGCCGGAGCTGGCGCCCACCGACATGCCCCAGCCGGCGCTCGGCGCGCTGGCGGACAGCGGGGTGCGGACGGTGGCGATGGTGGCCCGGCGCGGCCCCTCGCAGGCCAAGTTCACCACCAAGGAGCTCCGCGAACTGGGCACCCTGCCGGGGGTGGACACCCGCGCGGGCGCCGCCGAGCTGGCCCTCGACCCGGCGTACGCGGACCCGGCCGCGGCGCAGGCCCTGCCGGCGGTGGCCCGGCGCAACCTGGAGGTGCTGCGCGGCTGGGCCGAGGGCCCGGAGGCGGGCGGGGAGGACCGGCGGGAGATCGCGCTCCGCTTCTACCTGCGCCCGGTGGAGGTACTGGGCGGTCCGGACGGCCGGGTCCGCGGGATGCGGTTCGAGCGGACCGCGCCGGACGGCCGGGGCGGGGTGAGCGGGACCGGCGTGTACGAGGACGTGGCGGCCGAGCTGGTGCTGCGTTCGGTGGGCTACCTGGGCGTGCCCCTGCCCGGCCTGCCCTTCGACCCGGCCACCGGCACCGTGCCGCACGCGGCGGGCCGGGTGGTCCGCGCGGGGCGGGCCTCGGTCGGGGAGTACGTGGCGGGCTGGATCAAGCGGGGCCCGACGGGGGTGATCGGCACCAACCGCCCCTGCGCCAAGGAGACCGTCTCCTCCCTGCTCCAGGACGCGGGCGCCCTGGCCCGCCGCGAGCTGCCCGGCGACCCCCTGGACGCCCTGCGGGCGGCGGGGCTGCGCCCGGTGGAATGGCGCGGCTGGCTGGCCATCGAGGCGGCGGAGGAGGCCCTGGGCCGCTCCCTGGGCCGCCGCTCGGTGAAGATCCCCGACTGGGCGGGCCTGCACGCGGCGGCGGGCCTCGCATAGGGTGGCCGGTTCCGTTACCGGTCAAGGGAGTTGGAATGGGCGAGGCGTTACGGAAGGGCACGTGCGGGGTGCTGGCGGCGCTGGCCTGCGGGGTGCTCCTGACGGGCTGCACGGAGGAGGCGGGCACCGTCCCCGACCGGACGGACCGACCGGCCGCCACCACCGCCGGGACGCCGGGACCCGGCCCCACCGTCACGGGCACCGCCGCGCCGCCGCAGGCCGTGGCACTCGCGGAACGCTACCGGGCAGCCGGCGGGGACCCCGACGTGTACGCCATCGAGCACACCCCCGGAGCGGACGGCGTACCGCGCCTGGTGGTCCGCTCCCGCAACGCGGACCCGGACGACGCCCGCTTCCGTGAGCAGAACGCCTCGGTCACCGGCTTCCTCACGTCGAAGGAGGGTGTCCCCCTGGGCGGGGGCTACCGGATCGACGTCTACGGCCCGGACGGCGCCCTGCTGCACCGCATGGAAGCCCGCTCTTAGGCCGCCTCTTCCGGATCCCGCTCCCCCAGTCGGGACTCCTGGGCGGAGGCGGCCGTCAGGAGGGTGTCGAGGAGGCCGGGGAAGAGGGACTGGAGTTCCTCGCGGCGCAGGCCGTTCATCTTGGCGGTGCCGCGGTAGGTCTGGCGGACCACCCCGCTCTCGCGCAGGACGCGGAAGTGGTGCGTGGTCGTGGACTTGGTGACCGGCAGGACGAAGTCCGAGCAGGCCAGTTCGACGTCCCGGTCGGCCAGCTCGCGCACGATGGAGAACCGGAGCGGGTCGGAGAGGGCGTGCAGGACGCCCTCCAGGCGGATCTCCTCCGGCTCCGGGTGGGCGAGGGCACGGGGCGCGTCACGTTCCGTCATGTCCTGCTCCGCTCCTTCGGGTTCCGGCCGGGGCTCCGGGCCGGGGTTCCATGGTACGAGAACCTTCGTACGACCGGCTCGGATGCGGCGCGGGGCCCCGGCGCGCCCCGCGCCGCCCGCGGGTCACCAGGAGCGCCGGTACTGGCCGGGGACCTGGATCTGCGCGCCCAGCTCGGCGGCCGCGCGGCGGGCCCAGTAGGGGTCGCGCAGCAGTTCCCGGCCGAGCAGGACGGCGTCGGCCTCGCCGTTGGCCAGGATCTTCTCGGCCTGCTCGGGTTCGGTGATCAACCCGACGGCCGCGACGGGCAGGGTGGTCTCGTCCTTGACGCGGGCCGCGAAGGGCACCTGGTAGCCGGGGCCGGTCGGGATCCTCACGTGCGGGGCGAGGCCACCGGTGGAGACGTCGAGGAGGTCCACGCCGTGCTCCTTCAGCACGGCGGCCAGCCGGACCGTGTCGTCGGCGGTCCAGCCGTCCTCCTCCAGCCAGTCGGTGGCGGAGATGCGGAAGAACAGCGGGAGCTCCTGCGGCCACACCGCGCGGACGGCGTCGACGACCTCCACGGCGAGGCGGGTGCGGTTCTCGAAGGAGCCGCCGTAGGCGTCGGTGCGGCGGTTGCTGTGCGGGGAGAGGAACTCGCCGATGAGGTAGCCGTGGGCGCCGTGGATCTCGAGCACCTCGTAGCCCGCCGCGAGGGCGCGTCCGGCGGCGGCCGCGAACTGGCCGGTGATCTCGTGGATCTCCTCGGCGGTGAGCGCGTGCGGCACGGGGTGGCCCTCGTCGAACGCCACGGCGCTGGGGGCGCTGGGCTGCCAGCCGTGCGCCTCGGGGCCGACCGGAGCCCCGCCGTTCCAGGGCCGGTCGGTGGAGGCCTTGCGGCCCGCGTGCCCGATCTGGATGCCGGGGACGGCCCCCTGGGACTTGACGAAGGCGGTGATCCGGCGGAGGGCCTCGACCTGGGTGTCGTTCCAGATGCCGAGGTCGTAGGGGCTGATCCGGCCCTCCGGGGAGACGGCGGTGGCCTCCTGGATGATCAGGCCGGTGCCGCCCGTGGCGCGGGCCGCGTAGTGCGCGAAGTGCCACTCCAGGGCCACGCCGGCGTTCGGGCCGAAGGCCTCGGCGCTGTACTGGCACATCGGCGCCATCCAGATCCGGTTCGGGATGGTCACCGAGCGGAGGGTGTAGGGCTGGAAAAGGGCGGCGAAGGCAGCGGGTGCGGCACTCATGGGTTTCTCCAGATGTCACCGGACGCGCACCGGCGGTCGGTGCGGCACTAAGTACGAGAAACACCGTACTACGAAATCTCTCGTAGTACGAGACCTCCCGTACAACAGGTGCCCGATCCCGCGCCGGGAGTCCTCGGCCCTGCTTCGGCGGGCCTTGTCGGTGGGTGGGTGCAGACTGGCGGGAAAGCGCCCGCAACAGGACAAGGACGTCCGGAGGTGTCGGCCATGACCGACGTGATGCTGCTCGCCGGGACCCGCAAGGGGCTGTTCATCGGCCGTCGCCGGGGCACCGGTCCCTGGAGATGGGACGGGCCGCAGTTCAACGCCCAGGCCGTCTCGGCGGTGGCCGTCGACACCCGGGGCCCGGTACCCCGGCTGCTGGTCGCCGGGGACAGCACGCACTGGGGGCCGTCGGTGTTCCGCTCCGACGACCTGGGGGCGAGCTGGCAGGAGCCCGCCGCGCCCGCCGTCCGGTTCCCCAAGGACACCGGCGCCTCCCTGGAGCGGATCTGGCAGTTGTGCCCGGCCGGCCCGGAGGCCCCCGGGGTGGTCTACGCGGGGACGGAGCCGGCCGCGCTGTTCCGCTCGGCCGACGGGGGCGAGTCCTTCGAGCTGGTCCGGCCCCTGTGGGAGCACCCGACCCGCTCCGCGTGGGTGCCGGGCGGCGGCGGGGAGGGCCTGCACACGGTGATCACCCACCCCGCCGACCCGGCGGCGGTCACGGTGGCGGTCTCCACGGCCGGCGTGTTCCGCACCCGGGACGGCGGCGCGAGCTGGACCCCGGCCAACCACGGGGTATCGGCCGTGTTCCTGCCCGATCCGCACCCGGAGTTCGGCCAGTGCGTCCACAAGATCGCCCAGGACGCCGGCGACCCGGACCGGCTCTACCTCCAGAACCACTGGGGCGTCTACCGCAGCGACGACGCGGGCGCCGAGTGGACCGACATCGGCTCCGGCCTGCCCTCCGACTTCGGCTTCGCCGTCGCCGCCCATCCCCACCGGGCGGACACCGCCTACGTCTTCCCGCTCAACGCCGACTCCGACCGGGTCCCGGCCGGACACCGCTGCCGCGTCTTCCGCACCCGCGACGCCGGCGCCACCTGGGAACCGCTGGCGAAGGGCCTGCCCGACGGGGACCACTACGGCACGGTGCTGCGGGACGCCCTGTGCACGGACGACGCCGACCCGGCCGGCGTCTACTTCGGCAACCGCAACGGCGAGCTGTACGCCAGCGACGACGACGGCGACAGCTGGCGGCTGCTGGCCGACCACCTCCCGGACGTGCTCTGCGTCCGGGCCGCCGTACTGCCCTGACCTCCCGCGCCGGGGGCCCGCCTTCTGGGAGGCTGACCGGCATGAACGCGTACGAGCCCGTGGAACTGCGGCAGTTGACCCGGCCCCAAGACGTCCGCCCCGGGCTCCGGGAGGAACTCGCCGACTGCTGGGAGGCGGTGGTCAACTCCGGCGGCGCCGTCATCGCCGCCGAGTTCCCGCTGCCTCCCGTGAGCCGCTCCCACGTGGCCCCCGTGGTCGACGGGCTCGTCCGCGCGCTCGACCCGGCCCTCGCCAGGATGGTGGTCGCCACCGCCGGCGGCGCACTCGCCGGCTGGCTGGTCGTCCGCCGCGACCGCCACCCGCTGGTCGCCCACCGCGGCACGGTCAACCACGTGCAGACCCTCCCCCGGCTGCGCGGCCGGGGGATCGCCACCGCCCTGATGCACCGGGCCGCGGACGTCGCCCGCGAGGACATGGGCCTGGAGCGGCTGGGCATCGCCGTGCGCGGCGGCCTCGGGCTGGAAGGCTTCTACCGGGGACTGGGCTGGACGGAAATCGGCCGCTGGCCGGGCGCGCTGCGGGTCGCGCCCGGCGACGACCGGGACGAGATCCTGATGACCCTCGTCCTCTGACAAAAATGCCCCGCGGGGGTTACGGTCTTATGACCGTTTGCCGACACCGGTACGCATTCCTCGGCGGAGAGGAACAGCTGGGATGAGCAACGACCCCCTGTACGGCGGCCCTTCGCACAGCGGCTCCCTGTCGCCCCCCTTGTACCTGGAACCGAGGCTCGCACCGCGCACGGCGGCCCTGCTGGAATCGCCGGCGTTCCTGCACGGCCTCGTCGACGCCCTCGGATCGCCCCTCAACGTGATCCTGCCCGACCAGATCGCCGACAACGTCCGCGCCTTCCGCGAGGTGTTCGCCCGCCACCGGCTCACCGGGCGGATCTTCTTCGCGCACAAGACGAACCGCTCCAGCGCCCTCGTCCGCCGGCTGACCACCACCGGCGCGGCCCTCGACGCGGCCTCCCTCGGGGAGTTGCGGCACGCCCTGGGCTCGGGGTTCGCCGGGGCCGAGCTCATGGCGACCGGCCCCAAGGACCCCGAGTTCCTCTGGCTCGCCGCCCGCAGCGGAACCCTGGTCAACGCCGACGGCCCGGACGAGCTGGAGCGGGCGGCGGCCCTGGTGCGGGCGCACGGACTGCCGCGCCTGCGCGTGCTGTTGCGGCTGTCCGGGTTCGAGGCGGCCGGCGCCCGGCGGCTCTCGCGCCGCAGCCGCTTCGGCACCCCCGTGAAGTCCCTGCACCGGCTGCTCGACGTCCTCGACCGCCACCGCGGCGAGCTGGAGCCCGTCGGCGTCGGCTACCACCTCGACACCACCGGCGTGGAGGAGAAGGCGACGGCCCTGGAGGGCTGCCTGCACGCCATGGAGGAGCTGGCCGTACGCGGCTTCCAGCCCCGGGCCGTCGACGTCGGCGGCGGCTTCGGCGTGGGCTACCTGGCCCACGCGGCCCAGTGGGAGCGCTACACCACCGAGCTGACCCGCGCCGTGCTGGGCACCCGGCCGCCCCTGACCTGGGGCGGCCACGGCTACGGCCTGCGCGCCGAGAACGGCACCCTGCGCGGGGCGCTCGGCCTCTACCCGGCCCACCGCACCGCCGTCGGCCCCGGCTACCTCGACGAACTCCTCTCCCTCCCGGCCCCGCGCCTGGGCCGCCCCCTGGGCACCCTGCTGCTGGAGGGCCTCTACGAGCTCTACGCCGAACCGGGCCGCGCCCTGGCCGACCAGTGCGGGCTCACCCTGGGCCGGGTCCTGGAGGTGCGGACCTCCGACAGCGGGGAGAACCTGGTCCGGCTGGCGCTGAACGCCGGCGACGTCGGCCTGGAGGACCACGGCGTCCTCGTGGACCCGGTCCTCCTGCCCCGCGCCCCCGCCCCGCCCGGCGCCGGGGCCCCGGTCGCGGTGCACCTCATGGGCAACCTCTGCCTGGAGGCGGACCTGATCACCCGCCGGACCGTGTTCCTGCCCCGGCGGCCGCGCCCCGGCGACCTCCTCGCCTTCGCCAACACCGCCGGGTACTGCATGGACTTCGGTGCGACCCGCGCCCAGGGACAGCCCCTCGCGCGC
Source organism: Streptomyces sp. NPDC058157 (assembly GCF_042884105.1). Lineage (NCBI taxonomy): Bacteria > Bacillati > Actinomycetota > Actinomycetes > Kitasatosporales > Streptomycetaceae > Streptomyces > Streptomyces sp. NPDC058157. The sequence continues at coordinate 11,271 of NZ_JBHVUQ010000024.1, read as the reverse complement.
AAGGTCGCCGTCCACCGGGAGGGGGCGGACGGCGACTGGCAGTGGTGTCTGGACGAGCAGTACTGGCCTCTCACACGTACGGGGGAAGCGCAGGGATGAGGTACGACAGCATCACCGAAGCCATCGGCGGGACACCGCTGGTCCGGATCGACCCGGCCGTACACGGCCTGCGCCACATCGACCTCTACGCCAAGCTGGAGATGCTCAACCCCTTCGGCTCGCTCAAGGACCGGGCCGCCTGGAACATGACCCGCGACGGGCTCGCCGGCGCGGCGGAGCGCGGCGAGACGGTCGTGGAACTCTCCAGCGGGAACACCGCCAAGGCCCTCGCCCTGATCGCCGGACTGCACGGGCTGCCGTTCAAGAGCGTCACCAACCGGATGCGGATCCCCGAGGTCAAGGACCTGCTCCTGCTGCTGGGCGCCGAGATCGAGGAGCTCCCCGGGCGCAGCGAATGCCTCGACCCGACCGACGAGGACGATCCGCTGACCCTCTTCCACCGGCAGCTGAACCTCCCCGGCAGCGCGCACCTGCACACCGACCAGTACTTCAACGCCCTCAACACCGAGGCCCACGCCACCGGGACCGGCCCGGAGATCATCGCCGACCTGGACGGCCGGGCGCCCGACTTCTTCGTCGCCTGCGTGGGCACGGCCGGGTCCTCCACCGGGGTGGCGCGGGCGCTGCGGGCCCACGACCCGGCGGTGCGCGTCGTCGGCCTGGTCGGGGAGAAGGCGGACTTCATCCCGGGCATCCGCACCATCGACGAGGTGCAGGAGGTCGGCATCTTCGACCCGGCGACGTACGACACCCTGGAGCCGGTGGGCTCCGACGAGGCCATCGAGGGGATGCTGACGCTGCTGCGCCGCTGCGGCCTGCTCGCCGGGCCGACCGGCGGGGCCGCGTACTTCGGCGCGGTCCGCCATCTGCGCGAGCTGGACGCCGGGCTGACGGAGCGCAGGACGGCCGTGTTCATCGTGTGCGACCGGGTGGAGAGCTACGTCGGCTACATCCGGCGGCGCCGCCCGGACCTGATGGGGCAGGCACCCGCGCGGAACTCGGTGGCCGCGCTGACCGAGGCGGAGGTGGCCTCGGCCGCCGTCATCGGGGTGGACGAGGCCCGCAAGTGGATCGCGGAGCGGCAGCCGCTGGTCGTCGACCTGCGCGGGCCCTTCGCGTACGCCGCGCTGCACATCGAGGGGTCGGTGAACATCGTGGACGGGATCTTCGAGGAACTCCTGCGCGGCGGGCTGCCGTTCGGCCGGAGCCGGCCGGTCCTGCTGGCCTGCCCGGTGGGCGAGAAGTCGGCCCGGTACGCGGCCCTGCTGACCCGCATGGGACACCCGGACGTGCGCAGCCTGGCCGGCGGGATCATCGCCTGGCGGGACGCCGGCGCTCCCCTGGTGCGTGACTGACGTGGCCGGCCCCGCCGCCGAACTCGCGGCCCTCGCCGACTGGCAGCGGCCGCTGCGCGCCCAGTTCCCGATCCTCGCGGGACAGCCGGGCCTGGTCTACCTGGACAGCGCCGCGACCTCGCAGAAGCCCCGGCCCGTCCTGGACGCCGTCCAGACGTACCTGACCACCTCCAACGCCAACGCGGCCCGCGGCTCCTACCCGTGGGCCAACACCACGACCGCCCTGGTGGAGGGGGCGCGGGAGCGGGTCAAGCGCTTCCTGGGCGATCCGGATCCGCAGCGTTCCTCGGTCCACTTCACCAGCGGGACCACCGAGGGGCTGCGGACGGTCGCCCGGGACTGGCTGCCGTCCCTGCTCGTCGACGGGGACGAGATCGTCGTACCGTTCGCCGACCACCAGGCGAACCTCTCGCCGTGGCTGGAGGCCCGGGACCTGCTGGCCCGCCAGGGGGTGCGGATCCGGGTCCGGGAGCTGCCGTACCAGGCGGCTTCCGGGGACTACGATCCGCGGGCGCTGGCGGCGGTCACCGGGCCCCGGACCCGTTTCGTGGCCGTCACGCACGTCCACCACGTCTACGGCGTCGACATGAACGTGCACCGGATCCGGCAGGTGGTCGGGCCGCAGGTGCCGATCTGTCTGGACGCGGCGCAGAGCGTCGGGCACCTGCCGGTCTCGGTGGCCGGGCTCGACGTCGACTTCGTGGTGTTCTCCGGCCACAAGGCGATGGCCCTGCCGGGGACGGGGGCGGTCTGGGCCCGGGGGCTGCGCGGCCCGCGGCTGCGGCCGGGCGGCTGGAGCGGGACCCCCAACACGGCCGGGATCGCGAGCCTGGCGGCGGCGCTGGACTGGCTGGACGCGGCGGGTCTCGGGCGGATCGAGCGCTGGACGGTGGCGCTGACGGCGCTGCTGACGGACGGGCTGGACCGGATGGACGCCTACGAGGTGCTCGGCTGCCGGACCAGTCTGGCGGCGGGGTCGCGGGTCCAGCGGCGGCGCAGCCTGGTGACCTTCCGGCACCGCGGGATCGACGCCCGCGACCTCGGCTTCATCCTCTTCAGCGGCGGGTTCATGGTGCGCACGGACGGCCACTGCCAGGCGGGCCGGGACGCGGACGAGGGTTCGGTCCGCGTCAGCCTGCACGTGCACAACACCCCCGAGGAGGTGGAAGCGCTCCTCGCCGCCCTCGCCAGTCTGCAATGATTTCCATGAGCGGGTCGGCTTCGGTGGCGGAGGCAGTGCGAACGGCATGGGCGCGGGCATGGGTGCGGGCACGGGCGGCGTGAGTACGGGAACGGCGGCGCGGTGGGTGGAGCGCTGGGAGCGCCAGCAGCGGCGGTACGCGGTGGACCGCGAGGAGCGGTTCGCGGTCATCGCCGACCTGGTCGAGCACGTGGCGGGCGGCCGGGCCGCGCCGCTGGTGCTCGACCTGGGCAGCGGGCCCGGCTGCCTGGCCGCGCGGCTGGCCGCCCGGCTGCCGGGCGCGGAGGTGCTGGCGGTGGACGCGGACCCGCTGCTGCTGGAGCTCGGCAGCGCCCATTACGGCCGGACCGTGCGCTTCGTGAACACGCTGATCGGCGAGCCGGGCTGGGTGGGCCGGCTGGGTCTGGGGCGTCCCGCGGACGCGGTGGTGTCGACGACCGCCCTCCACTATCTCGGCGAGCCGACCCTGCGGCAGGTGTACGGGGAGCTCGCCGGGCTGCTGCGGCCCGGCGGGATCCTGGTCAACGGCGACCACATCAGCCCGGACTCGGTACGGATGTCCGAACTCGCCCGGGACGTCGGGCGCCGCCACGCCGAACGCAACGCGGACTGCGGGCACGAGGAGGACTGGGAGTCCTGGTGGGCGGGCGCGGCCGGCGACCCGGAGCTGGCCCCCCTGCTCCACCGCGGCGGCGAGGCCGGCCGCGCCCCGTGCGAGGGCAACGACCTCACCGTGTCCGGCCACGTCACGCTGCTGCGCGAGGCGGGTTTCGCGGACGTGGGGGTCGTCTGGCAGGTCGGCCCGAGCCACGTCCTGGCCGCCGTCCGCTGACGGCGGCCGGGCGGCGAACCCTAGGGCAGGCGCCAGTCCACGGGCTGGGCGCCGCCACCGACGAGCAGCTCGTTGGCCCGGCTGAAGGGGCGGGAGCCGAAGAAGCCCCGGTCGGCCGACATGGGCGAGGGGTGCGCCGACTCGATCGCCGGGAGGTTTCCGAGCAGCGGCCGCAGGTTGCGCGCGTCGCGGCCCCAGAGGATGGACACCAGCGGCTTGCCGCGGGCGGCGAGCGCCCGGATGGCCTGCTCGGTGACCTCCTCCCAGCCCTTGCCGCGGTGGCCGCCCGTCTTGCGCGGGGCGGTCGTCAGCGCCCTGTTGAGCAGGAGCACGCCCTGCCGCGTCCACGGGGTGAGGTCCCCGTTGGAGGGCCGGGGCAGGCCCAGGTCGGTGTGCATCTCCCGGAAGATGTTCTCCAGGCTGCCCGGTACCGGGCTCACCTCGGGGGCGACCGAGAAGCTCAGCCCGATGGCGTGGCCGGGCGTCGGGTAGGGGTCCTGTCCGACGATCAGTACGCGGACGTCGTCGAAGGGCTGCTGGAACGCGCGCAGGACGTTCGGCCCGGAGGGCAGGTAGGTCCGGCCGGCCGCTATCTCGGCGCGGAGGAAGTCCCCCATGCCCGCGATGCGGGGTGCGACGGGTTCCAGGGCCTTCGCCCAGCCCGCTTCGACAAGTTCGTTCAAGGGTCGTGGTGCCACGCTGCGTCACTCTACTGGGTCACACTGACAGGCCGTTACCGGCACGTTCCGTCGACTGGTGCTCGCCGTCCGTCAGTTGATCCGGTTGAACCGTGTATCACCTTCAACGGATAAATGAGGACAGATGCCACCTGGACGGGCCCTGCCCGAACACCTGGTTCCGATAAGCCAGTAGCATGCGGCGCCATGAGCTCCCCCACTGGGCCCGCAAACGGCCTGCCCGTACGAATGCCGCGACCCCGCCAGACCGGACGGCACCGCCGGCCCGAGCCCGCGGTGGCGCCCGAGGGCGCGCCCGCGCTGGTGCTCGCCGTGCCCGGTGCCCCCTCGGCCGCCTCCCGGGGGCTCGCCGAAGAGATCATCAGCATCGGCCGCTCCGAGCTGCCCGGCCTGGAGGCCCGGATCGGTTACCTGGAGGGCGAGGACGGCGAGGGCAGCGAGTTCCCGTCGCTGTCCGGCGTGCTGAACGCCGTCGCCGACGAGCGCAGCGTGCGCGCGGACTTCGCCCGCGCCGCCGGTCACGAGGTGCCCGCGCCGACCGGTCCGGACGCCGTGGTCGTGCCCCTGCTGGCCGGCCCGGACGCCGACCTGCTGCGCCGGATGCGCCAGGCGCTGATGGACTCCTCGGCCGCCGCCGAGCTGGCCGACGTCCTCGGCCCGCACCCGCTGCTGGCCGAGGGCCTGCACGTGCGCCTCTCGGAGGCCGGCCTGGCCCGCGCCGACCGCGCCCGGCTGTTCACCGTGGCCACCGCCGCCGACGGCATCATCCTGGCCACCACCGGCGGCGAGGAGGCCGTCCAGGCCGCCGGGATCACGGGCATGCTGCTGGCCGCCCGGCTCGCGGTGCCCGTGATGGCCGCCGCCCTCGACCAGGAGGGTTCGGTGGCCTCGGTCGCCGCCGAGCTGCGCGGCGCTGGTGCGGTGCAGCTGGCGCTGGCGCCCTACCTGATCGGCCCGGAGGCGGCCGAGGGGCTGCTGGACACGGCCTGCAAGGAGGCCGACTGCGCCACCGCCGAGGTGCTCGGCGCCTACTCGGCGCTCGGCAAGCTGGCCGTCGCCCAGTACAGCGCGGCCCTGGGCCTCCAGCTGGGCGCTCCGGCGCAGTAGGACGCGGTACGCGGAGGGCCCGCCCGGGACGGTTCCCGGGCGGGCCCTCTCCCTGTCCCGGCGGTTCAGGGGGCCGCGAAGACCACGCAGGAGGCCGCGGGGGCGGGCAGCGAGCCCGCGCGGACCGGCCTGCCGGTGCGGGGGTCCACGTCGAACCAGGTGACGTCGCCGGAGCGTTCGTTGGCCGCGTAGAGGCGGCGGCCCGAGGGGTCCGCGGTGAGGTCGCGCGGCCAGTGGCCGCCGCAGCCGACCGTGCTCGTGGGCCGCGGCTCCTCGGGGCCGCCGGCGAGCGAGAACGTGACCAGGGTGTCGGTGCCGCGCACCGCCGCCCACAGGAAGCGGCCGTCGGGCGAGGCGGTGATCGCCGAGGGGTGGGCCCGTACGCCGTCCCGGACGCCCGCCGGGGCGACGGCGACCTCCCCGACCGGGTCGAGCCGCCCGGCGTCCGCGTCCCAGCGGCAGACGGTCAGCAGGGGCTCCAGCTCGTGCAGTACGTAGACCACCGCGCCGGCCGGATGGAAGGCGAGGTGGCGCGGGCCGCTCCCGGGGCGCAGGGCGGCCGTCGCGTGGACGCGGAGCCCGCCGGTGGCCGGGTCGGGCGCACAGACCCGTACCGCGTCGGTGCCGAGGTCCACGCCGAGGACCCAGCGCCCGGTGGGGTCGGCCAGGACCTGGTGGGCGTGCGGGCCCGCCTGGCGGTCGGGGTCGGGGCCGCGGCCCTCGTACTCCAGGACGGCGGGGGGTCCGGCGGGGCTGCCGTCGGCGGCGAGCGGCAGGCTGCTGACGCTGCCGGAGGTGTAGTTGGCGGTCAGCAGCCGCCCCCCGGCCAGCGCGAGGTGGGTGGGGCCCGAGCCGCCGACCGGGGCGGGGGCGCCGAGCGGCGCGAGCCCCGCGGCGGTGGGGCGGAAGGCGCCCGCCGCGCCCCGCTCGGTCTCGCTCACCGCGTAGAGCACGCCGGTGGCCGGGTCGAGCGCGAGGTACGAGGGGTCCGGCAGGGAGCCCTCCGCCGAGAGCGGGGTCAGCGCTCCGGTGGCCGGATCCACGGCCGCGGTGAGGACACCGCGGCCGCCCCCCGAGGTGAACGAGCCGATGTAGGCCCGGTGTCCGCCGCCGTGGTCCGTGCTGTGCGCGCCGTCCACCGGTGCCCCTCTCCGCCGTCCCGGATCCGTTCCGAGCCGACCGTAACAGAAGGTCTAGACCAAGTCCCGTCCCCAGGCCCGTTCCTGCGCGCCGTCGTGGTGGACGTACGCGGTCGCGCTCGGCCGGTCCTCGTAGGTCCGGTGGAAGACGGGGGTGGCGGCGCCGGAGATCGGCGGGACGATCCAGGACCAGTCGGCGCCCACCTCGCGGCCCTTGCGCTCCTCGCGCTCCAGGTGCGAGAGGAACCGCCGGGACTCGCTGTGGTGGTCGGCGATGGTGACCCCGGCCCGGTCGAAGGAGTCCAGCACGGCCCGGTTGAGCTCGACCAGGGCCCTGTCCTTCCACAGCGAGCGGTCGCTGGAGACGTCGAGGCCGAGCCGGCGGGCGACGGCCGGAAGGAGGTTGTAGCGGTCGGTGTCGGCGAGGTTGCGGGCGCCGATCTCGGTGCCCATGTACCAGCCGTTGAAGGGGGCGGCCGGGTAGTGGATGCCGCCGACCTCCAGGCACATGTTGGAGATGGCCGGTACCGCGTGCCAGCGCAGTCCCCAGTCCGACCAGTCGTCGTGCCCGTCGGGGTGGCGGATCGGCACCTCCAGCACCGCGTCGGCGGGGGTGTCGAACCAGCGGGGCTTGTCGTCGACGCCCTGGACCACCAGCGGGAGGAGGTCGAACGGGGTGCCCGCGCCGCCGGCCCAGCCGAGCCTCAGCAGCGCTTCGGTGAGCGGTCTGTTGCGGGCGTCGCCGACGGTTATCGACGGATGGTCCCCGTAGCCGGCGTAGCGCACCAGCTGCTCGCTCCAGATCAGCGGGCCGGGCCGGTCCGGGGCGTCCGGGGCGAAGACGGTGATCGTGGGCCGGACCCGGCCGCCGTTGGTGGCCTCGCGCAGGTGCTCGAAGCACTCGGCGGCGATGTCCTCGGCGTCGGTCAGCCCGCGCCGGTCGCGGACCCGCAGCGAGTTCCAGTAGAGCCGGCCTATGCAGCGGTTGCTGTTGCGCCACGCGACCCGGGCCCCGTGGACCAGTTCCTCGGGGGTGTGGCGGTAGGTGCCGGTCTCCGCGAGCTCGGCCCGTACGGCGGCCAGCCGGGCGCGCGGATCACCGGTCTGCGGATTCTCCCGGTGGAAGAGCCGGATGAACTCCTCGGCTTCCTCCCACACCTGAGCCTCGCTCGAGTGCTTCTGCAGAATTTCCATTCCGGGCGGTTACCCCCTGTCCGGACAGATCCACCCTGTACTTGCCGGATGAATGTGCAATGAACAATCACCCGTTGTACATGCCGCAGGTCAGCGCCGGGTGCCCGGAGCCGACGGAACACTCCTCCGAGTGATCTTCAGGCATTGGCCTGCGGTTGGGGTGCAGGGAGTCGTACCATCCCCGGCATTGCGGGAGTTGGAGCCTCAGCCGCAGGGCCGGCTCATGTACAGCGCCCGCTCCCCCGCCGCCGAGGTGCCGTCGTAGAGCGCGGTGTCCAGGCCGCAGAGGGAGAAGCCCATCCGCCGGTAGGCGTGCACGGCGGGGGCGTTGACGGAGCTGACCTCCAGCCACAGGTGCGCGGCGCCGCGTTCGCGGGCGAAGCCGGCCGCCAGGTCCATCAGCGCCCGGCCGATGCCGCGGCCCCGGTGGGCGGGGGCGACCTCGATGTCCTCGACGGTCAGGCGCCGGTTCCACGGGGCGTAGCGGACGGCGGCGAACCCGCAGAGGGCGCCGCCGTCGAGGGCGACGAAGGTCCGTGCGTGCCCGGTGCCGTCCCCCTGCGGCTCCCCGGCGTCCCCGGCGCCCCCGGCGCCCCCGGGCTCGTCCGGCTCGTCGGGCTCCTCCGGCGGGAAGACCTTGTGGAGCGGCGGGTCCACCGGCACCTCCCGGAGGGCGAACCCGTCGGCGGAGGACTCCACCTCGAAGACGGTCCGGGTGCGGAAGGAGCCGTCGAGGGCCTCGATGGCGGCCCGGTCCCCGGGGCGGGCGGTGCGGTACTCGACGGGCGGGGCGCCTGGGGTGGTCATGGCCCCGACCGTACTCCGGCCCGTCCGCGCCCGGGGGCGGTTTGCCGTCAGGCGGTGACGACCAGGGGGGCGCGGGGGTCGGTGCGCAGCGGGGTGGCCAGGGCGGCCAGGGCCGTCTCCAGGCCGTGCAGGTGCGCGAGGGCCGGTTCCGCCCCCGCGGGGCCGGCCGGGGTGGCGGGGGCGCCGGTCTCCGCCGCGCCCTGCGGGGCGGTGAGCGCCTCCACGGCGGCCTCGACCCGCCAGCAGGCGGCGGCGAGCCGGGCGTCGTGGGAGGCCTGGGGGTCGGCGGCGACGGAGACCAGCCCGCGCACCTCGCGGGCGCAGTCGTCGAGCAGGGCCAGCACCTGGCGGGCGCGGGCCTTGCGGGCGCGCAGCGGGCTCAGCGGGTGGACCAGCGGGGCGAGCGCCATCCGGACCCGGGCCAGCAGGAGTTCCAGTTCGGCCGCGTGCGGGGCGGGATCGGCGTCGGGGTCGCCGGCGAGGCGGTCGAGGGAGGCCGCGGTGGAGGCCCGTACGCAGTGCAGGGCGCGCTGGATCCAGGCGTCGTTGGCGGCGTGCGTGGTGACCGGGAGGATCAGGGTGACGCCGAGGGCCGCGCCGAGCGCGCCGGCGGCGGTCTCCTCGAAGCGCAGGAGCAGCAGCCCGGGGTGGAGCACGCCGAGGAGCCCGTAGAGCAGCCCGGCCATGACGGTGACGAAGAACATCATCCAGGAGTAGGAGGGGGCGGCCGTGTAGAAGATGCCGAAGACGCAGACGGCGACCAGGGCGGCGGTGGGCGCGGGGGCGCCGTGCAGCGGTACGGCGATCAGCAGGCCGGCGGCGATGCCGGTGACGGTGCCCAGGACCCGGCGGAAGCCGCGGACCAGGGTCTCGCCGCGCGAGGCGGTGTTGACGAAGATCCACCAGGCGGTGCCGACGGCCCAGTACCAGCGGTCCTCGGACAGGATCTGGCCGAGGGCCAGGGCGAAGCCGCAGGCGGCGGTGGCCTGGAAGGCCTGGCGGGTGGTGGGCCGGGCGAGGCCGGTGCCGGGCAGCGGCGGCGGGGCGGCGGCCGGGGGCGTGCGGCGCTCGATGGGCCACAGCACGAACCGCACGGTCCCGGCCGACAGGAGGGCCAGGGCGACGGCGGCGAACAGCTCGGGCAGCTGGGCGGGCCGGGCGTGCAGGAACTGGGTGACGAAGAACATCATGAAGCCGAAGATCCCGAGGGCGTGCCCGCGCGGCCCCCAGCGGCGGGCGTAGACCCCGGCGAAGACGACGGCGAGCCAGGCCGCGTCGCGCACGGGCGGCATGCCGTGCAGGGAGGTGGCCAGGACCAGCACGGGGAAGCCGGCGACGGGCAGCAGGGCGGTGGTCACCCGCTGGGCGCGGACGTCCGTGTCGAGGACGGTGAACAGCGCGAGCAGGGCCGCGAGGCCGCCGGTGATGGACGCGGTCAGCGAGAGCCCGGCCAGTTCGGCGACGGCGACGGCCAGCCCGGTGCCGATCACCGCGCGCGTCGAGTTCCTGAGCCTGGCGAGCCCCGGATCCGGAGCCGTGAACATCCTCTTCATGGCGGTGTGCCGCCCCCCTCGGAGTGGTGCGCGCCGGGCCGGTGTCCGCCCGGGGGTGGTGGGCGGCGTACGGGCACGGCGAAGGCGCCGCGCTCCGGTCCGGCGTCGTTGCCGGCCGGCGCTGCGCGGCGCCGAAAGTACATGGATACGACACAGATAAGCATCCGCAGGGGCATTGGCTCAAGGCGGGCTGCCCGCGCTGGGCCATTGGCACCCCCGGACGCGGATGTTTCCGGCCATGGGGAGGCCAACGGATCGGCCGTGCGCGCAGGCGGCGGCAGGGGTCCCGCGGCACGTCCGGTGGCGGGGGCCGCGGGCCGGTGGACACGATGGACGCATGGACCGCGGAGCGGTGGACGTGCTGGTCGTGGGTGCTGGCCCGGTGGGGCTGACAGCGGCGGTGGAACTGCGCCGGCGCGGGGTGTCCTGCCGGATCGTGGACCGGCTGCCGGCCCGGCTGCCCTACGCGAAGGCGGTCGGGATCCAGCCACGCACCCTGGAACTGTGGGACCGGGCGGGGATGGTCGCGGACGTCCTGGACGCGGCGGTCCCGCTGCGCGGCCAGCTGGCCTATGTGGACGGCGTGGAGCAGGAGCCGGTGCGCCTGGCGTTGCCGCCCGAGGTGCCGTACGGGTTCGCCGCGCTGCCGCAGTACGAGACGGAACGGATCCTGGAGGCCGCCCTGGCCCGGTTCGGCACCGGGATCGAGCGGGACACCGAGCTGGTGTCCTTCACCCAGGACGAGGACGGGGTGACCGTCCTGCTGACGGGACGGGGCGGCGGCGAGGAGCTGCGGACCCGGTACCTGGTGGGGTGTGACGGGGCTCACAGCACCGTGCGCAAGGGGCTGGGGCTGGACTTCGCGGGCGGGGCCTTCCCCGAGGAGTACATGCTCGCCGACGTGGAGGCCGACTGGGACCTGCCGTACGGGTACGCCGTGCGCGCCGTGCGCCACGGCGCCGACGGGAGGATCGACGACCTGCTGGTCTGCGTCCCGCTGCCGGGCCCGGGCCGCTACCGGATGTCCATGCCGGTGCCGCCGGAGCTCTCCGTGTCCCCCGCGCCGGCCGCGGGGGACGGGGTGGCGCACGGGCTGGAGGGCTCCCGGGCCCCCGCCCTCGCCGACGTCCAGGCGGTCCTGGACCGGATGGCGCCCCGTCCGGTGACCGCCTCGGCGATGCGCTGGTCCTCGGTGTTCCGGATCAGCCACCGGATCGTCGACCGGTACGCCTCGGGCCGGGTCTTCGTCGCCGGGGACGCGGCGCACATCCATCCGCCGACCGGGGCGCAGGGGATGAACACCGGCGTCCAGGACGCCTGGAACC
>NZ_JBHVUQ010000023.1:20349-63162 GCF_042884105.1 Streptomyces sp. NPDC058157 | reverse complement strand
TGAAACACCACGCCACCGACGCCCACACCCTTGCCGCCGCCTACGCCCTGGGCGCACTCGAACCCGCTGAACGCCTGGCCTTCGACGCCCACCTCCAATCCTGCGAGGCCTGCCGCCAGGAAGCCGCCGAGTTCGAAGCCACCGCCGCCCGCCTGGCCGCAGCCGCCTCCCAGCCACCGCCCGCTGCGGCCAAGGCGCAGGTCATGGCCGCCATCAACGGCGTACGCCAACTACCGCCGCGCGTCCCCACCCACGCCGCAGCGCCCGCCCTCGGCGCCATCCTGCGCCGCCGGGCCGTGCCCCTGGCCCTGGCCGCCACCGTGGCCGCCGCCACGCTCGGCGGCATCGCCGTATGGCAGTCCCAGACCATGCAGGAAGTCAAGGCAGAGGCCCGCCAGGCCCAGCGGCAACTCGACACGGTCAGCGCCGTCCTGGCCGCCCCCGACGCGCGTACCGTCCACGGACGAGCTGCCAACGGAGCCCTGACCACGGTGGTTGCCTCCGACCGGCAGAACAAGGCCGTCTTCACCGCCGCCAACCTCCCCGCCGCCGGCCCGGGCAAGACCTACCAGCTGTGGCTCGACCACGCAGGCACCATGCGCCCCGCCGGGCTGATCGACCACGACGGCACCGTCATCCTCACCGGCGACCCCGCCGGCGCGGGCGCGGTCGGCCTCACCCTCGAACCCGCCGGCGGATCCCCGCAGCCCACCACCAGCCCGCTGCTCCTGATGGCGCTCCCCGCCTGACACCATCCCGGCGTCCCCGAGCTCCGGGCGCCCCCACAAGACGACGAACCGAGGTCCCATGGACGGCGACAGCCGTCCGCACCGGAGGCACATCAGTGCGGTCGGCCCCACCTACCCGCCCGCCACCGCCCTGAACGCACAGCCGGCCCGCCTCACCACCTGACCTGGCCCACCCGCCACCTCCTCCCCCCGACGGCTGCCGTGAGTCGTCACCAATCCGGCCGCCGCTCGGCTGCGAAGTACGGGTGAAACGCAGCTGAAGGGCGGCGTGTCGAGTGGCGGGAGCAGTGTGGTGGATCATCGGAAAGTGGCGGTGGTCGGCGCGGGGGTGGCGGGCCTGACCGCCGCCTACGTGCTGGCGTCCTCGTGCGAGGTCACCCTGTACGAGGCGGACGACCGGCTCGGCGGCCACGCCCACACCCATGAGACGGCCGGCCCCGACGGCCGCGCCGTCGCCGTGGACTCGGGCTTCATCGTGCACAACGAGCGCACCTACCCCACCCTGCTACGCCTGTTCCGGGAACTCGGGATCGGCACGCAGGACGCGGAGATGAGCATGTCGGTGCGGTGCGACGGCTGCGGCCTGGAGTACGCGGGGGCCCGAGGGCTGACGGGACTCTTCGCCTCGGGACCCACCCTGCGAGGCCGCCACCTGCGGCTGCTGGCCGAGGTCCCGGTCTTCCACCGGCGCGCCCGCCGGCTCTTGGCCCGTGGCGCGGACCCGCGAACCACGTTCGGAGACTTCTTGCGGGAGGGCGGGTTCTCCCCGCACTTCGTGGCTCATTTCGCCCTGCCGCTGGTTTCCGCCGTCTGGTCCTGTCCGGCCCGCACGGCCCTGTCCCATCCGGCCGCCCACCTCTTCGCCTTCCTCGAACACCACGGCCTGCTGTCCGTGACGGGCTCCCCGCAGTGGAAGACCGTCACCGGCGGTTCGGCCGCGTACGTCGCCGCCGCGGCCAAGCACGTGCAGCGCGTCCACACCTCAAGCCCGGTCGACGCGGTCCGGCGCACCGGCCGGGGTGTGAGCGTCACGACCGGGGAGGGCACGGACTCCCACGACGCCGTGGTGATCGCCACGCACCCCGACCAGGCGCTGCGGATGCTCGCCGACCCCACCGAGGACGAGCGGCGGCTCCTGGGGGCCTTCACCTACTCACTCAACCCCACCGTGCTCCACACCGACACCCGGATCCTGCCGCGCTCGCCGCGCGCCCGCGCCTCCTGGAACTACCGCATGAGCGACTGCGACCCCTCGGCGCAGCCCGTCCGCGTCAGCTACGACATGCGGCGCCTCCAGCACCTGCCCGACGGCGCGGACCATGTCGTCACCCTCGGCGGTGAGGAAGGCATCGCCCCGGACCGCGTGGTGGAGCGGATGGTCTACGAGCACCCGGTCTACACCCCCGCCTCCGTCGCCGCGCAGCGGGAACTGCCCCGCCTCAACACGGGCGTGACCGCCTACGCGGGGGCCTGGCACGGCTGGGGCTTCCACGAGGACGGCTGCCGCTCCGGCGCCCAGGCCGCCCGATCCCTGGGGGTGAGCTGGTGACCGGGACCGCAGGAACCACCGCACGCACGGCGACCGCCGAACCGGCAGCCGCAGGGACGCTGGCCGCGGCGCTCTACCCGTGCGTCATCGCACACGCCCGCACCACACCACTGCGGCACTCCTTCCGGCACCGCACCTACCTGTGGTGCGTGGACCTCGACCGGCTGCCGGTCTTGCCCCGCCCGCTGCGCGCGCTCGCCCGGTTCGACGCGCGCGACCACTTCGGCGGCGTGGACTCCATCCGCGCCGGACTCGACGCCTTCCTCTCCGGCCGCGGCATCGACCTGGACGGCGGGCGCGTGATGATGCTGGCGCACGCTCGGGTGTTCGGGTTCGCCTTCAACCCGCTCAGCGTGTTCTGGTGCCACGACCGCTCCGGCGCCCTGGCGTGTGTCGTGGCCGAGGTCCACAACACCTACGGGCAGCGCCACTGCTACCTGCTGCGCCCGGACAGCTCCGGAGAGGCGGAGGCGGACAAGGAGTTCTACGTCTCGCCGTTCTTCGCGGTCGAGGGCCGCTACCGGATGCGGCTGCCGCTGCCCGGCGAACGGCTGGCGCTGACCGTGCACCTGGAGAACGGCGAGGGTCGCGCGTTCACCGCCGTGGTCCGCGGCCGCCGCCGGCCCGCCACCGTGCCCGCCCTGCTGTCCGCCGCCCTCCTCAGACCCTGGTCGACCGCCGCCGTCTGGGCCGGCATCCGCCGCCACGGCATCCACCTGCTGCTGCGCGGTCTGCCCCTCCATCCCCGCCCCCGGTCCGCCCCGCAGGAAGGCAAGCAGCCGTGACCCATCCCGCCACCACCTCCCACGGCCGCAGTCTTGCCATCCCACCACAGCACCAGCCCCCTTCGCGGCAGGCCCCCGCCCCGCACACCGCCGGGCGCCCTGAAGTCGATCCCGCCCGCTGGCCGGACCTGGCCGGACCGCCGCCCGCCGGCCTCGTCCGGACCGCCTTGGCACGACACCTGGTCGGCCGTGCCCTGGAACGGCTGGCTCTCACGAGGCCGGGCCGGACGACCGGACCCGCGCTGACCCTCCACGACCCCGATGCCTTCCACCGGCGCATCGGCCGCGACGGCCTGATCGGCTTCGGCGAGTCCTACATGGCCGGTGAATGGGACAGCGACGACCTGGCCGGCGCACTGACCGTCCTCGCCGAGCACGTCGACGAACTCGTCCCCGCACCCCTGCGCCGCCTGCGCGGCATGTGGGTCTCGCGCCGCCCGTCCGCCGACCGCAACACCCGCGCCGGGGCCCGCGACAACATCCAGCGTCACTACGACCTGTCCAACGACCTGTTCTCCGCGTTCCTCGACCCCACCCTCACCTACTCTTCCGCCGTCTTCACCGACCTCCCGGCCCGGTTCGAGACGCTGGCACCCGCCCAGCACCGCAAGATCGACCGCCTCCTGGACCTCGCCCGCGTGGGCGACGGCACGCGGCTGCTGGAGATCGGCACCGGCTGGGGCGAACTCGCCCTGCGGGCCGCCGCCCGCGGAGCCCACGTCACCACCTTGACCCTCTCCGCCGAACAGGCCGCCCTGGCCCGCGAACGCATCGCCGCCGCCGGACTCGCCGACCGGGTAGACGTCCAGCTGCGCGACTACCGCGACGCCGAGGGCCGCCACGACGCCGTGATCAGCGTCGAGATGATCGAAGCGGTCGGCGCCGAGTACTGGCCCTCCTACTTCACCGCGCTGCGCCGCGCCCTCGCCCCCGGCGG
Source organism: Streptomyces sp. NPDC058157 (assembly GCF_042884105.1). Lineage (NCBI taxonomy): Bacteria > Bacillati > Actinomycetota > Actinomycetes > Kitasatosporales > Streptomycetaceae > Streptomyces > Streptomyces sp. NPDC058157. The sequence continues at coordinate 59,142 of NZ_JBHVUQ010000023.1, read as the reverse complement.
CCGCATCGCCCTGCAGTCCATCACCATGGGCCACCAGCAGATGCTGCACACCGCCGCCACCCACACCTTCATCAGCAAGTACGTCTTCCCCGGCGGCCTGATCCCCTCCCGCGAGGCCATCGCCCGGCACTCCGCCGCCGCTGGTCTGCACACCGCCGCCGACGATGGCTACGGCGCCCACTACGCCGAAACCCTGCGCCTGTGGCGGGAACGGTTCACCGCCAACCGCCCCGCCGTCACCGCCCTCGGCTTCGACACCGTCTTCCAGCGCATGTGGGAGTTCTACCTCGCCTACTCCGAAGCCGGATTCCGCTCCGGCTACCTCGACGTGCGCCAGCTCCTCCTCACCGAAGGGACCCGACCGTGAGGCCCGCCGCCGACCGACTCGCCCAGCTCCTCGGCCACTTCCTCCCCGGCCCCCTCCCCGTACGCGTCCGCGCCTGGGACGGCAGCCGGACAGGCCCCGCCGACGCCCCCCTCGTCACCCTCCGCTCACCGCGAGCGCTGCGCCGTCTGCTGTGGCAACCCGGCGAACTCGGCCTCGCCGAGGCGTACGTCACCGGCGACCTCGACGTCGAAGGCGACCTCGCCCGCGCCCTCTCCCAGGCCGCCCGGACCGTCCGCGACCGCCCCCCGGCCCGCCCCCGGCCCGCGGGCATGGCGGCGGCCGCCGCACTGGCCCTACGCCTCGGCGCCGCCGGTCCGCCGCCGCGCCGCCCCGACGGGCGGGCCCGGCTGAGCGGCCCGCTGCACAGCGCCTCCCGGGACCGGGCCGCGATCAGCCACCACTACGACCTGTCCAACGCGTTCTACGCCCTCCTCCTGGACGAGTCGATGGCGTACTCCTGCGCCTACTGGACCCGGCCCGACGACCCCGCGTACACCCTCGCCGACGCCCAGCGGGACAAACTCGAACTGGTCTGCCGCAAACTCGGCCTGCGTGCCGGGGACCGACTGCTCGACGTCGGCTGCGGCTGGGGCTCCCTCACCGTCCACGCCGCCCGCGAGCACAAGGCACGCGTCACCGCCGTCACCCTCTCCCGGGCGCAGCGCGACTTCGTCACCGAACGGGCCGCACGCGAGGGCGTGGCCGACCTCGTCGACGTCCGGCTGCTGCACTGGCGGCACATCGACGGCGGCGGCTACGACGCGGCCGCCGCGATCGAGATGGGCGAACACGTCGGCGACGCCGCATACCCCGCCTTCACCACGAAGCTCCACGACGCACTGCGCCCCGAGGGCCGGCTGCTGATCCAGCAGATGTCCCGCGGCCCGCACGCCCCCGGCGGAGGCGCCTTCATCGAGACGTACATCGCCCCCGACATGCACATGCGCCCCGTCGGCCGGACCGTCGACCTGCTGGAGGGCGCCGGACTGGAGGTCCGCTCCACCGAGTCCCTGCGCGAGCACTACACCACCACCATCGACGCCTGGCGCGCCACCCTCGACGACCGCTGGGACGAGGTCCGCGCCCTGGTGGGGGAGACCACGGGGCGGGTCTGGCGCCTGTACCTGGCGGGGGCCTCGCTGGCCTTCGCGGAACGCCGTATGGGCGTCGACCAGATCCTCGCCGTACGCCCCACCCGTGAGGGCGGCGCCGCCATGCCGGCCACCCCCGCCACCTGGTACGCCGCCGCGAGCCCGGCATGACCGGCACCGACTGGGGCGCCCTCGGCCTCAACCTCGCCCTCACCGCCGCCGCGGCGGGAGCGGTGCTCCTCGCCACCTTCGCCGTGGCCGTCCGCCGAGGGCTGCACCGCATCGTCGACATCGCCTGGGGCCTCGCCTTCACCGCCGTCGCCCTCGCCACCTGGCTGCTGTCCGCCGGACACGGCGACGACTGGCGGCGGCTGCTCGTCTGCGCGGCCACCGCCGTCTGGGGGCTGCGGCTGGCCGCGCACATCGCCTGGCGCTCCCGCGGCCACGGCGAGGACCCGCGCTACACCGCCCTCCTGGACAAGGCCCGCGGCAACCGCACCCGGTACGCCCTGCGCACCGTCTACCTCGCGCAGGCAACCCTGGTCTGGCTGGTCTCCCTGCCCGTGCAGGCCGCCTCCTACAGCTCCGTGCCCCTGGACGTCCTGGCCCTCTGCGGGATCGCGGTCTGGGCCCTCGGGATCGGCTTCGAGGCCGTCGGCGACCATCAGCTGGCGCGCTTCAAGCAGGACCCCGCCCACCGCGGACGCATCATGGACCAGGGCCTGTGGGCCTGGACGAGGCACCCCAACTACTTCGGCGACAGCCTCGTCTGGTGGGGGCTGTACCTGCTGGCCTGCACCGCCTGGCAGCCGGCCCTCGCCGTCCTCCTCTCCCCGGTCCTCATGACCCTGCTGCTGACCGTCGGCAGCGGCAAACGCCTCCTGGAGAAGCACATGGCCGACCGCCGCGGCTACGCCGCCTACGCGGCACGCACCAGCGGCTTCCTGCCGCTGCCCCCGAAGAAGCCCGCCCCGGGCAGGCAGACGGGCACCAGGTGAGAGGGCGCGCGTGCGACGGCGCAGGGCACCACCGCGCCCTCAAGCTGCCGCGGCCGCCCTTCCTGCCCGCGTCCGCGGCGATCCTCGTCCTGCACGGCGGCCGCGCCGACTCCCTCGCACCACCGTCGCCGCTCAACCTGCCCGGCCTGCGCATGCGCTTCGTCGCCCGCGCGCTGAACCGGGACCCCCTGCTCGCGGACGTTCTCATCGCCTCCGTCCGCTACCGGGTACGCGGCTGGAACGGACACCGAGCCGACCCCGTCCAGGACACCAGACACGTCCTGGAAGAACTGCGGAGCACTGCCGGGCCGCTGCCCGTGGTACTCGTCGGGCACTCCATGGGCGCCAGAGCAGCACTGCGCGCCGCCGACGACCCGCAGGTCCGGGGCGTCGTCGCCCTGGCCCCGTGGTGCCCGCCCGGCGAGCCCGTCGCCCACCTCGCCGACCGCACGATCATGGCCCTCCATGACGAGGCCGACCGGATCACCTCCGCCACCGACACCTGGACCTACCTCGCCCGCGCCCATGCGGCCGGTGCCCGCGTCCGGGGTGTTCGCATGCCCCACGGCCACCACGCCATGATCCGCGACGCCCGGCTCTGGCACCGCCTCACCACGGCCTGCGCCGCCACCGTCCTCGGCCGCGCGCCGCCGCCCGGCCGCGGACGGATGTGAGGGACGGACGGGTTACGAGCCGTCGGTACCGCGGAAGGTGCGCCGGTAGGTGTCCGGGGGTACTCCCACCGCGCGGCTGAAGTGCCGGCGCAACGTGGCCGCCGTGCCCATGCCGGCATGCACGGCGATCCGCTCGATGGGTGTGTCGGTGGTCTCCAGGAGCTCCTGCGCGCGCCTGATGCGCTGAGCGTGCAGCCAGCGCAGCGGGGTGATGCCGGTGTTCCGGTGGAAGGACCGCGTCAGGTGGCGGGTGCTCATTCCGGCGCGGGCGGCCAGGTCCTGGACGGTCAGGGGCTCGTGCAGCCGGTCGAGGATCCACTCCTGCAGGGCGGTGAACCCGTCACCGCTCCGGGCCGGGACGGGCGCGGCGATGTACTGGGCCTGGCCGCCGGCGCGGTGCGGAGGCACGACCAGGATCCGGGCGAGCGCGTTGGCGACGGCCGCGCCGTGGTCGAGGCGCACCAGGTGGAGGCTGAGGTCGAGGGCGGCCGCCTTGCCCGCGGCGGTGAGGATCTGCCCGTCGTGGGTGTAGAGGACATCGGCGTTGACGCGTACGCGCGGGTAGCGCTCCGCGAGCCGGTCCGCGTGCAGCCAGTGAGTGGCGGCCTCGCGCCCGTCCAGCAGTCCGGCGGCGGCGAGGACGAAGGAGCCGGTGCACAGCGACGCGATACGGGCGCCGCGCCGGTGGGCGTCGCGCAGCGCCTCCAGCAGGTCCCCGGGAGGGTCGGCCTCGATGTCGTCGCAGGACGGCACGATCACGGTGTCGGCCCGGGCGAGGACGTCCAGCCCGTACGGGGTGTCGAGGCGGAGCAGTCCGCCGAGCCGGGCGTCCTGCGGTCCGCAGACGGCGAACTCGTACCAGGGCCGGGCGAGATGGGAGCGGTCCGCGCCGAAGATCTCAAGGACGATGGCCGCCTCGAACAACATCGCCCCGTCGTACACCGGCATCACCACCGAAGTCATGTCCGAAAGTGTACGGGTGGCGTCCTTTCCGACACTCGTGCGGGCGACCGACCGGCCCCAAGCTCGATGCCATGAACATCGATCCAGCGCAGCAGACCGTCGCGATCTTCGGCGCCTACGGCCACACAGCCCGCTTCCTCATCGACGAGTTCCACCGGCGTGGCGTGGGGCTTACCCTCGGGGGCCGCGACCCGGTCAGGATGGCCGCCCTGGCCGAAGCCCACCCGTACGCCCGTGTCCATGTCGCCACCGTCGACGAACCCGGATCCCTGGACGCGCTGGTGGCGGGCGCCGCGCTGGTGGTCAACGCCGCAGGACCGTTCGGCGACACCACCGGGCCGCTGATCCAGGCTGCGCTGCGCGCCGGCATCCACTACATCGACATCACCGGCGAGCAGCCGGTCACCCGCCACGACTTCGAGACGTACCGGGACCCGCTCGCGGACAGCGGTCTGCTGTTCCTGCCCGCCCTGGGCTTCTTCGGAGGTCTGCCGGACCTCCTGGCCACCGCGGCGATGGGCGACTGGGCGGCTGCGGACGACATCTCGGTGGCGTTCGCACTCGACAGCTGGCACCCGACACCCGGCACCCGCAAAGCCGGAGCGCGCAGCGCGGGCAAGCGGGTGACGGTGAGCGGCGGTCGGCTGGTGCCCTTCGACGACAGCCGGGAGGTCCCGGCGGACTGGGACTTCGCGGCGCCGGTGGGCAGGCAGCCCGTGCGTGCGCTCGGGACGGCCGACCAGATCACCATCTCCCGCCACCTGAAGGCCCCCGAGGTCCGGGCGTTCATGAACGAGGCGCCGCTGGCCGACCTCCGGGACCCGCGCACGCCGGCGCCCACCGCCGCGTCCGACGACGGCCGCTCCGCGCAGTCGTGGCTCATCGACGTCGTGGTCACCCGCGGGGCCGAGCGCCGCACCGCGTCCGCGGCCGGCCGGGACATCTACGCGGTGACCGCCCCACTCGTCGCCGAGGCGGCCGTCCGGATCCTCACCGGCCGGACGCTGCCGAGTGGCACGGCCGGCGGGATGCGCGCCCCGGGGGAGGTCTTCGACGCCGAGGACTTCCTCTCCTCGGTCGCCGACATCACCTGGTCACTGCGCTGACCGGCCCTTCCAGGCCAGGCGGTGTCACCGGTTCGAGCCGTGGCGTCCGGCACGGCCCCGGCGGTGGTGGCGCCGCGCCGAACCCGAGCCCGACGTCCGGCCCGGTGCGGACCGGACGGCGCGGGTGGTCGTTCTCGGCGAGCTCGGTGCGCTGCAGGGCGCGGCCCGGACTGTCGTGGCGTCAGGCCAGCACGCCGTTCAGGGCCCGGGTGAGGACGGTGTCGAAGCGGTCGTGGGGGCCTTGGGGTGGGGAGGTGGCCAGCAGGGCGGCGATGCGGGGGTGGTGGCCGTCGGCAGCGACGTGACGGAGGTAGGCGGCGTGGCGCTGGGCGCCCGCGGCAGCGGTCTCGTTGTGGACGAAGAGTGCCGTCAGGCCGCTCAGGAGCGCGAACGCCTCCAGTTTCCGGGCGGCGTCGGCCGGGTGGTCGGCGAGGACGGCCAGGACGTGTTCGAGCAGGTCGGTTCCGTGCGGGCCGAGGGCGGGGCGGCTCATGACCAGGGTGGGCAGCCACGGGTGGCGGCGCATGATGTCCCGGGCCTGGTGGGCGATGAGCAGGAGGTCGGCCTGCCAGTCGCCGCTGGGGGCGGGGAGGTCGTACTCGCTCGCCGTGCTGTCGGTCATCAGGTCGAGCAGGTCGTCCCGCGTGGCCACGTAGCGGTAGAGCGAGGCGGCGCCGGTGCCCAGGGCGGAGGCGACGCGGCGCATCGAGACGGCCTCCAGGCCTTCGCGGTCGGCCAGTTCCACCGCAGCGGCGGTGATCTCGGCGCGGCTGCGCTCGGCCGGGCGCCCGACCGGCGCCTGCTCCGGCCGCATCCAGATCACCGGTTCCTGCTGGGCCGCCACTGACACCTCCTGTGTTGCCGTCAGCCTACCTATTGCATACGGTGTTCGCGAACAGCGTTCGCGAAAGAGGCGGGGCGATGACGCGCTTCGCGCACAACGGCGGGATCCGGATCGCCTTCGAGGACCTGGGCGGTGCGGGCGGCGACCCGTTGCTGCTGATCACGGGGTTGGGCACCACACGGTTCTGGTGGCCGGACGGCCTGGTGGCGGAACTCGTCGGACGGGGCTTCCACGTGGTGGCCTACGACCAGCGCGACGCCGGCGAGTCCGCCCGCGGGCCGGACCGGCGCGCCACCCTACCGGTCAAGGCCCTGCTGCAGCGGGCAGCTCCCGCCTACAGCGCCGAGGACCTCACCGATGACGCCGTGGCCGTTCTCGATGCCCTCGGCTGGCAGCGTGCCCACCTCTTCGGCCACTCACTGGGCGGGCTCATCGCCCAGCGCATCGCGATCCGCCATCCGCGGCGGGTGCTGAGCCTTGCCACCTCCTCGGCCGTCCCCAGCGACGCGAAGGGCTTGGCCGTCCTGCGCCACGTCCGCCTGGCGCGCCTGCCCCGCTTCGCCCGGCTCCACCACCCCGAGACCCCGCGGGGCAACCTGGACCTGGCCGTGGCCGTCGCCCGTCTCCTGGCCGCACCCGGGCAGCACCTCGACGAGAGCGACGTAAGCGAGTTCGTCGACAGGGAGGCGGCCCACCAGGTCGCCAGCTTCCGCGACCAGAAGGCGCAGAGCCGCCAGATCGGTGCGAAGTGGTACGGCGGACCGCTCGCCCGGATCACCGTGCCGACCCTGGTGCTGCACGGCGAGGAGGACCCGCTGCTCCGCGCCTCGGCCGCGCGCGCCATCGCCGCCGCCGTCCCCGGCGCACGCCTGCGCCTGGTGCCGGGCCTCGGCCACTTCCTCGCTCGCGAGGTGTGGGCCACCTACGCGGACGAGCTGCGCACTCTCGCGGACCGGGCCGGCTAGCGGCTCGACCTCCCGGTTGTTCCACGCCAAGCGGCGGTGACCGGATCGAGTGGGCCGAAGAGTGTGACAGCGGTGTACGGAAGATGTCACAGGGCGCGCACCGACGGCTGCCCTCGCTTCCCCCCGAGCCCCATCGGTGGGACGTTACGGGCTGCAGCGGCCCGCAGCAGGCCGTAGGGAGGGATCGGATGGACACCGTGAGACACCATCACCACCGCACCGGCAAAGGCAGAACCGAAGGAAGGACTCCGGGGATCGGCGGGACCCGCGTACGCAGCGCGGACAGTTCCCCCCGTACACGGCGGCGCCGCTGGGCGGTGGTGACCGCCACGGTGATGGCCATGGCCGCGCCCCTGACCCTCGGTGCCGCGGGAGACGCGGGGGCGGCGGGGGACCACCCGATCGTTTTCGCCCGCTACACCGCCGCAGCGCCCACGGAAGACCTCTACGCGATCTCTCCCGGCGGTGGCACGACCGTCAAACTCACCCACACCTCCGCCGTCAGTGACGTGATGCCCAGCTGGTCCCCGGACGGCAAACGAGTGGCCTTCGTCCGCTATGGAGCCGGCGGCGCCATCGACGGCATCTGGACGATAAGCGCCACGGGCAGCGACCTGAAGGCCGTTCCCGGCACCAAGGGTGCCTCCGACCCGGCGTGGTCCCCGGACGGAAAACGGCTCGCCTACGCCAAGCCGGTCGGCACCCAGCGCGAGATCTACGTGGCCGACATCGACGGCACCGCCGCCATCAGGCTCACCCACACCGCCGAGGACGACCTCCATCCGACGTGGTCACCGGACGGCAAGTACCTGGCGTTCAGCCGCGCGGATGCGGCCGGAAACAGCAGGCTGATGAAGATCCGGCTGTCCACCCTCGCCCAGACGGCGGTCACCGGTCCCAGCTCCCACGACGGGACGCCCGACTGGGCATCGCACGGCGGCCGGATCGCCTTCAGCCGCGTGGACGCCTCCGGCTTCGCCCATCTCTACGTCGTCCGCCCCGACGGCACCGGACTCCACCGCGTCACCTCGGCGCGTTCCAACGACAAGTACCCCTCCTGGTCCCCGGACGGCAACACTCTGGTCTTCACCAGAGGCGGCACCGACGACGCGGACCCCGAACACCTCTACCTCGTACGGGCCGACGGCACCGCACTGACCCAGCTCACCAAGACCGGCTCCCACGACCTGGAAGCCGACTGGCGCCCCTGAGCCGCCAGGCACGGAGGTCGGTACCCCGACCGGGGGTCCGGTGAACGAGGCGCCGGACCCCCGTGCGGTTCCGAGGGCGCTCATGCGCCGAACCGGGGACAGGGCGATCGGCCATGGTGCCGTTGACCCGGGCCATGAGCCCGGCGGGGTGACCTCCTGCCGCAACGTCACCCCGGCTTCTTCCAGACCGCCGACCACGCCCAGGAGGACGAGCACCTCCTCCGCCCCCTCCCGGTGGTCGCTGCTCCGCCGTCACGGGTGACGGCCGGTCGGCGGCGCGGGGGGCGTCTCGCCGGGCACCGGCTGCTGGACGTGGTCGGCGGCCCAGCCGGCCAGGATGCGCAGCGCGTCTTCGGAGTCGCTGCCCGGCTCGGCGCCGTAGGCGAACAGGATGAGGCCGTCGGCGGGCAGGTCGAGGGATTCGTAGGCGAGGTGAAGGGTGCCGACCACGGGATGGTGGATGGCTTTGGCGCCCTGGTGGTACTGGCGGACGTCGTGGCCGGCCCAGCGGGTACGGAAGTCGTCACTGCGGGTGGACAGCTCACCGATGAGGTCGGTGAGGTCCTTGTCGTAGGGGTCGCGGCCGGCCTGGGCGTGCAGGAGAGCGACCAGGTTGTCGGCGGCGCTTTCCCAGTCGCCCCAGAACCGGCGGGAGCGGGGGTCCAGGAATATGAACCGGCCGTGGTTGGGCGTGGCTTCCCCGGCAGCTTCGATCATGGGGGAGTACAGGGCACGGCCGAGGCTGTTGGCGGCCAGGACGTCACCACGGCCGTTCAGGACGAACGCCGGGCAGGCCATGGAGTCCAGGAGACGCCGCAGGTTCGGCCGTACCGAGGCGGCGGCCGCCCGGCGTCGGCGTCGACGTCCCGGACCGGCGGCCCGGGCAAGATCCTCCAGATGGGTGCGGTCGTCCTCACTAAGCCGCAGCGCCCGGGCGAGGGCGTCGAGGACCTGGTCCGACACTCCGGACAGGTCGCCGCGCTCCAGCCGCGCGTAGTACTCGACGCTGACCCCGGCGAGCTGCGCGACCTCGGCGCGCCGCAGTCCCGGTACCCGGCGGGGGCCATGGGCGGGCAGCCCCACCTGCTGCGGGCTGATCCTGGCGCGGCGGGAGGTCAGGAACTCCCGGGTCTCGGCTGCATTGTCCACGGTTTCCAGGTTAGGGCGACATCTCGGAGCCATCCCGGAAGGAGGGGTGCCCTGCCGGTACACCTTTCGCCAGTGGCTTCTCCCCAGCCCGAAAGTTACGTTCTGATAGCCGAAGGAAATACCAGACGATCTCACCACGAAACAGAAAGAGATATGGTCATGGCGGATATTTCGGAGATGGTCAAGGGTCTGGCGAAGGGCCTCAGCAGCCCGGTGCGTGCGCCGATCCTGCACACGCCGGACGAGTACGGGATGGCGTACGAGGACGTCACGTTCCCGTCCCTGGACGGCACCCCGCTGGAAGCGTGGTGGATCCCCTGCCCGGGCTCGGACAAGCTGATCATCGCCAACCACCCGATGCCCATGAACCGCTACGGCTTCCCCTCGCACCTGCCCCCGTGGCAGTTCGTCCCCGGCAACACCATCGAGGTCAACTACATGCGGGAGTACCAGCACCTGCATGAGGCCGGCTACAACGTGCTGACCTACGACGCACGCAACCACGGCCAGAGCGGCGACGCCAACGGCTCCATCTTCACCTGGGGCCGGTTCGAGTCCCGCGACGTGGCCGGCTCGCTGCGGTACGCCGGATCCCGCCCCGACGCGGCCACGATGAAGGTGGGCCTGCTCAGCCGCTGCATGGGCGCCAACGCCACGTTCATGGCGATGACCCGGCACCCGGAACTCTTCGCGGCCGTGCACGCCCTGGTCGCCATCCAGCCGATCTCGATGCGCGCGATGGTCGAGCGCAACCTCGAGGCGATGGGGATCGCGGACCAGTTCGAAGCCGTGGACCGGGAGGTGGAACTGAACCTCAGCTTCACCATCGACGAGGTGTCGCCGATCGGGTACGCCGAGAACTGCCAGGTGCCCACCTTCATCACCCAGGTGCGTGACGACGCCCTGACCAAGCCCTCCGACGTGCAGGCGATCTTCGACGCCGTCCCCGTGGGCGACAAGAAGCTGTTCTGGATCGAGGGCAGCACCCGGCGCTGGGACGGCTACAACTACTTCTCCGAGCACCCCGAGCAGCTGGTCGAGTGGTTCGACAAGCACGTGAACTGAACCCATGTCACCCTCGGGCCGCCTGAACTGCCCGATGCGCACTCAGGCAGCCGACGGGAGGATCCTGAAGTCGGGCCCCGACGCCGATGCCTGGTCGAGCCGTGCCCCCTCGGCCAGCCGATCCGGACGCATCCCGAACCCCCAAGGCGGCGCCGAACCCATCCGTACCTCCTGGGCGTGGTGGACCCACCCGAGGCGGACCACGTGGTCCCGGCCCGCCGTGCGGCGGCGACTCCGGGGCGGACCGCAACGGCGGCCGGCGTACTCCGGAACTGGCACCGGGGCGGTCGCCTATGCCCTCGGTGGTGTCGTGCGCAAGCCTTCGAGGAGGGCGGCGAGGTAGCGGTGTGCGGTGTCGACCCGGTCGGCGGGGGTGCCGCCGTGGACGCTCACGGCGTGGGCGACGCCGCACATGAGCGGGACGAGGTCGGCGGCGGCGAGGTCGGGGCGGACCACCTCGGCATCGCGGGCCCGGGCGAGGAGGGTGGCGCCGGCCGACGCCAGTGACTCCTTGAGTTCCGTGGTGCGCGGCACGGCGTCCGTTGCCGCGGCGGCGACGGGCGGCAGGGCGGCGTCGGTGACCTGGGCCTCGACGGTGTGGAAGAGGAAGCCCGTCAGGCCGCGCCAGGGGTCGGCGTCGGCCAGCGCCTGCCGGCCGTGGTCCACCAGGGCCTCCAGGCATGGCGCGGCGACGGTCTCCAGCAGCGCCTCGGGCGTGGCGAAGTGACGGTAGACGGTGCCGACGCCGAGCCCGGCCCGCCGTGCGACGTCGTTGAGCTGCAGCGGTGTGCCCTCGTCGACCAGGTCGCGGGCGACGGAGACGATCCGCTGCCAGTTGCGGGCGGCGTCCTTGCGTAGGGGCGTCGTCATGAGGCCATGTTAATCGGATGGTTCATCCGGATGGTTCCGCCGCCCGCCGGGTACCCGCAGCGCCGCGCCGCGCGTACGACGCTCAGGCGGAGGCGAGCGGCGCGTGCCGTTCGCTGAGTCGGCGTACCGCTTCGGCCACGCGGGGGTCGGCCGCCCCCCGGTGCGGGGCGACCGGCTGCGCCCGGGCGCCGATGACGGCGCCGGTTCGGCCCGTCAGCGCCTCGTCGGTGGCGGCCGCGATGGAGGGCCTTGCTGCCGCGGACGCCGGACCGGAGGTCGAGCGTTCGAATGTGCGGCGCACCAGGGGCCACAGCAGTCGCAGGGCGGGCGAGACGATCTTCGGGTCGGCCATGGTGCCGTTGGTCATGTCGGTCGCGGCCCCTCCGGGGTCGGCGGCGAAGACCGAGACGCCGGTGCCGTCCAGCCGGCCTGCCAGGTCCAGGGTGTAGGCCAGGTTGGCGAGCTTGGCGCGACCGTACCAGTGGAAGCCGTAGTAGCCGCCCGGCGGCTCGACGGCGTCGAACACGCGCTTGGCCACGGCGACCGCGCCCGACGTCACGTTCACGATCCTGCTCGGCGCGCCGGCCGTGAGCGTGGGCAGCAGCAGTTCGGTCAGCAGGTAGGGCGAGAGGTGGTTGACGACGAAGGACGCCTCGACACCGCCCCGGGTCTGGCGCTCGGCGAACATCGCCCCGACGTTGTTGACCAGCACGGTCAGCGGTTCCCCCGAGGCGGAGTGTTCGGCGGCGATCGTCCGGGCGAGCGCACGTACCTGGTCGAGCGAGGCGAGGTCCGCGGACAGGAACCGGGCCGGGTGGACCGGGCCCGTCGCGTTGATCCGCTCGACGGCCTCGGCTCCTCGATCGACATCGCGCCCGATCACCGTGACGGCGAACCCGGCGGCGGCCAGCCCCAGCGCCGTCTCCAGGCCGATGCCCCCCGTTCCGGCCGTGACCACTGCTGTCTTCTTCATGCGTCCTCCACCCTGGCAGTCAATCGGATAGGTCATCCATTTAGCCGACGGTAGCACGTATTCGGATGGACTATCCGGTTGAGGCTTCGGCGGCACCGGCACCGGCACCGGCACCGGCAGCCCGCCCGCCGACAGGAGACACGCGGACGCCTGGGCCAGGTCGACTCCTGTCCTACGTGCCCGGCCATCACCGGCGGCTTGAGCGCGCCACGCACAGGGGACGCATCTCACTTCATCTGCTCTCTTGCACTCCTGTTCACCTGGCCGTTCCCGGCGCGGTGCGCGCGACCCGGACACTGCTCCGGCACAGCAACACAGCGAACACAGGGAGTCCGGATGACCAGAAGGTTCTACGCGGCCGCAACGCTCGCCCTCGCGATGGGCGTGGTGCCGGCCACCCCCGCAACGGCTGCCGAGATCGGACCCTCGCACGGCGCCCGCGCTCCGTTCACGCTCGCCGTGTACGGCGACGCCCCCTACGGCGCGTCGCCGACCGACACGTCCGAATTCGAGGCGACGCCGGCGTTCATCGCCGACGTCAATGCCGACCCGGACGTCAGTACCGTGATTCACGTCGGCGACATCCACTCCGGCAAGCAGTACTGCACCGCCGCGTACGACCAGTCCATCGCCGCACTGTGGAAGACCTTCGCCGACCCGCTGGTCTACACCCCCGGCGACAACGAGTGGACCGACTGCCACAAGCCCGGCGAGGGCGGCGGCAAGTACAACACGGCCACCGGCAAGATAGACCCGGTCCTCGATCCGGCCACCGGTCAGCCCGTCGGCTACGCCTCCGGCAACCCGGCCGCCAACCTGGACCTGGTCCGCCGGACCTTCTTCCCCACCCCCGGCCGCACGCTCGGCAGCGGCACGCTGCGCGTCCTGTCCCAGGCACAGCTGCCGAACCGGGCCCACCCCGAGGACGCCCGGTACGTGGAGAACGTGCTGTGGGTCAAGAACGGCACCCTGTTCGTCACCATCAACGTGCCCGGCGGCTCCAACAACGACGCCGACCCCTGGTACGGGGCACCGACCGCCTCCCAGGAACAGCTCGACGAGGCCACCCGGCGCACCGCGGCCGACCTGCGCTGGCTGGACACCGCCTTCGCCCTCGCCCACACCGGCGGCATCTCCAGCGTCGTGGTCAGCACCCAGGCCGACATGTGGGACGTGGACGGGAAGACCGCCGCACACGTGACGAACTACGAGCCGATCGTCGCCGGCCTGGCCTCGCACACCGCCGCGTTCGGCAAGCCGGTGCTCCTGCTGGTGGGCGACTCGCACGTCTACCGCTCGGACGACCCGCTGCGCCAGGACGCACCCTGCACGGGCGACGCGGGCGTCTGCTCCTACAACGCCTGGAACAGCCACCCGGGCTACGACGTGCCGAACTTCCACCGCATCGTCGTCCACGGCAGCACCGTGCCGTTGGAATGGCTCAAGCTGACCGTCACCCCGGGCGCGCACCACCCCACGACCGACACCTCGTTCGGGCCGTTCACCTGGGCCCGGATCACCCGCAGCTGACCGAACGCTGCGAGCCTGCGACCCGCAGCGCGTCGGTGGTCCGTAGCCCGTGGCCCGTCAGCCGGGAGGCCGGCCGGGCCCGTTGATTCCCTGGCCGGCCGGAACGGGCGACACGGCGATCGACCTCTCTGAGGGACGCGAAGGGCCCCCGCGCTGCATGCGCGGGGGCCCGGTCACGGTGGCCCGGTCCTTTTGTCGGGCCGGCTTGGAGGGGTCAGGAGCTCTGATGGGTCGGTCAGTCTGTGTCGTATTCGGTGCGGCCCCACTCGTGGCCGACGCGGTCAGCCGATGAGTTCGGCGAGGATCCACTCGGCGAGGCTCTCGGTCACCAGGCTGTGCTCGGAATTGGTGTCGTCGCAGTGGAAGGCGTCCAGCTCGCTTCGGCCGGAGGGGAGGTCGTCGAGGGGGGTGGTGAGGTCGACGTCCCAGGTGACGGGGTCGTACTTCAGGGCGACGGCGCTGACCGAGGGCACGAAGCAGCCGGAGCGGTGGCGCTCGTCGATCGTGGCGCCGAGCGCGTCGGCGAGCATGCCGTAGGAGCTGAGGGTGCCGCCGGGGGCGCCGTCGAGCGGGGGGATCTCGCTGGTTCGGCTCGTACGGTAGCCGAGGATCAGGGCTGACATCCGTACGACTTCCTGGTCCTGGCCGAAGGCCGGCTGTGTGCGCAGTACCGCGCGGGCGATTCCCGGGATCCTCCAGTCGAAGACCAGCTCGTCGGGCAGCAGCGGGCCCGAGGTGCCGTCACCGGTGCCGTTGGCGACGCCGATCCTGCGCAGGCCCGGCTTGGACGGGAACCATCCGATGTCCTTCAGGTCCTGGAGGAACCGGACGCGCTTCTCGCTCCAGGTCGCGACGGCGCCGGAGTCCTTGGCGTTCGGAACCCAGGCCCACAGGAGCTGTTGGGCGGCGGCGCTCCTGATCAGCTCGGCCTGCTTCGGCTTGCCGGAGGGGTCGGGAACGGACTCGAAGAAGTACGCCAGCTGCTGAAGTGCGACCGGGATCCAGGCGCCGTTGTGCGGGGAGTCGTAGGAGAGGTAGATGCGGCTCTCGTGGTCCTCGCCCTCGTTTTCCATCCAGGCCAGCGCGTACCGGGTGATGAGTCCGCCCATGCTGACGCCGCCCACGATCAGGGGGGCGCCGCCCGGCTGCCGGTCGGTGATGGCCCTGCGGATGGCGCTGACCGCGACGGCTGCGTTGGCCTGGATGTGGGTGTGGCGCTCCTTGAAGCCCAGCAGGATGACGTCCACGCCCGCGGCAAGCAGCCTGCTGAGCAGCCGCTTGCCGTCGGCGTTGTAGGGGGCGTCGAGGTGGGAGTAGAGGTCGTCGAGGCTGCTCTCGCCGTAGTTGAACCCGTCCGCGAAGATCATCGGATTGACCAGGCCCTCGTGGGGCGTGCCGTCGGCGTCGAGGCCGTAGTAGACGGCGGCGGTGCCGGTGGCCGTCTCCCCCTCGTACGCGAACGCACCGGTGAGCTGCCACACCGTATTCGGCTTGTTCACCTTGCGGGCCGTGTCCCCCCGCAGTGTGGGCGTGAACAGTACTCCCTGCCGGAGCGGTTCCGGCGCCCCGCCCTGCGCCTTCTCGGCGCCCTCCGCGTCCGTCCACGGTTCGGTGCTGACGTCGACCCTCGGTTCGCTGCTGTGCGAAGCCATGTACTGCCGCCTTCCCTCGTCTGCCGGATGAGTCACCGCAGGGACCGCCGTCGGCCGGTTGGTGCCGCGGCCCGGTGGCGGTTCTGGCTGCCCGGGTACGCCCGGCGCCGGCGCCGGCTTGGGTGTCGCGCGACCGATGATGTGCGCGGCCCTGCCAACAGGGGAAAGGTATGTGGGCTGATCGGGTCCGGGTGGCGACGACACCTGGCGCGCGCACGGCGCCAAGGGGCACTGACCCATCGGACTCCACGCCCCCGTGCGCCTCCCCAGCAGACTCATGGGCGCGCTGGACGAACTGGCCAGTCACCCCCCGAGCGCCGAAGTCGGTAGCTGGTCGAGGAGGACCTCCGCGATCTGTTCGGCTGCCCACTGCGCGCGGCTCGGGGCGAGTCGGCCGTAGCCGATGACGAGGGCCGGCGGGTGGCGCCGGGTGGTGTATCCGGAGAGGGCGGCGGTGGCGATGCCGCGGTCTGCGAGGTGTTCGACGATCACGTGGTCGTGGAGTCCGGGGGCAGGGGGACCAACAGGTGCAGGCCTGCGGCGATGCCGCGGCCCGGACCGCAGTCGCGGATGACGGCATGGCTGCCCAGCGCAGTCACGAGGGCGTCGCGGCGGGCCCTGTACGTCTTGCGTACGCGGCGTAGGTGCTTGTCGTAGCCGCCGGTGCCGGCGAGCCTGGCGAAGGTGAGCTGGTCCAGTGTGCTGGGGCCGGCGGCCGCGGTGTCGAGGGCGCCAAGCAGCGGTGGGCGCAGCGCCGGCGGTGGGACCATCCAGCCCCGACGCAGTCCTGGATGCAGGGTCTTGCTGACCGAGCCCAGGTAGACCACGAGGTTGCGGTCGAGGCTGGCCGGCGCACCGACGGGTCTGCGGTCGTAGCGGAACTCTGCGTCGTAGTCGTCTTCGACGATGACGGCGGAGCGCTGCGCGGCCCAGGCGAGCACAGCCCTCCGCCGTGCGGGGGACAGGACCGCGCCTGTGGGGAACTGATGGGCCGGCGCACACAACACCGCCCGGGCGTCCGTTCGATCCAGGGCCTCGACGTCGAGGCCCTCGGCGTCCACGGCGACCGGCTCGCTGGGCAGGCCGGCGGCGGCCGCGACCTGGTGCATACGGGGCCAGCCGGGATCCTCGACAGCCAGGTGCGGGACCTGCTCACCTACACGACTTCGCAGCCCGGCTGGACGACCTCCTCGACGGCGAGCTTCGCGTCAGTCTTCTCCGCCACATCGCCTGAGTCCGCCCGTCGGTCGTGTCGACCCCCGGCAGTTCGCCGGGGACGCTGCAGCGGCCGACAGGCGCCTGCCCGCTGGTGGAACCGGCGGACGCTACACGACGCATCGAGTGGGTCCTCCCGGGTCGATGCCTCCGGCTCGAAGGGCCAGTGGCGTCCAACGGTGACGCGGTCGTGCCGGAGGCGCCCAGTCCGTGGACGGTGGTCGGCGCACCCGCACAGCAACGTGCTTTGCGTGCACTGCCGCGCGACGAGCCAGGGCGCAGTCTTCGGAGAAGGGAACCGGAACGCATGGTTGGCACGACGCGCCCCAGCTCGAGAGCGTCCTGACCGCGGGCGGGTCTCTCCGCCGAGCGGTGCCTTCCGAGCAGATGGTTCCGGCCGCAGGCGCGAACCGACGGGCGGAACGAGGGCGCTACGGCCCTGCCAGGCCCCCGGCGCTGGCCGGTGCCGGCCCTGGCCGATCACCTCAGGCGGAGTTCGAAGCCGCTTCGGGGGAGGGTGGGCATGCGGGACAGGGGAATGCCGAGGTCCTGGCCGGGGACTTCGTAGTCGAGCTGCGCCAGTTCCGTCGCGAGGGCCGCGAGTGCGGTGACGGTGATGTCCTCTCCGGGGCAGCGGTGTCCGTGTGCCGGGTCCCCGCCGCCCTGGGGGATGAGGTTGTCCAGGGGGTCCTGCGGCCCCTCAGGGGCGGTGAACCGGCGCGGGTCGAAGCGGTATGGGTCCTCCCACAGGGCCGGGTCGTGGTTCTGGCCGTACAGGTCGAGCAGGACCAGGGCGCCTTTGGGCATGCGTTCCCCGTGCCAGGTCAGGTCCCGCGCTGCGAGGCCCGCCACGAAGGGGGCGAAGGGGTAGAAGCGCCGTACCTCGTGGGCGAACGCCTCGGCGTATGAGCCCCCGGTGTCTGCCCGCAAGAGGTCGCGGTGCTGGGGCCATCGGTGCAGTGCATGGGCGGCGAAGGTGGCGAACAAGGCGATGGCGACCGTGGGCCGGATGATGTTCAGCAGCTCGACCGCGGCGGTACGGGGGTCCAGGAGCGTTCCGTTCAGGTCGCGGTGCCGGGCCACTGCCTCCAGTGCCGAACCCGGAGAGTCCGCTTCCGGGGCATCGCGTGCATCGGTGATCAGGCCGGCGAGGGCGTCTTCCTGGCGGCGTCGCGCCCGGCGGGCGCGCAGGTGGCGGGGGCCGGGGGTGGCGAAGCCGTCGACCATGGACGTGCAGTCGCGGGCCAGGTCGGCGGTGGCCGCGTCGGAGAGGGGGACGCCCGCCCAGTCGCGGACGGCGAAGGTGAGGACCCTGGCGGCCTCGTCGAAGAGCACCACGCGGTCTCGCTGCCCACCGGCCATCGCTTCGCGCCACTGCCGGGTGACGTGCTCGCCCAGCGCGGCGACGCCGGCGCCGTCCTTGAGGAGGGAGATGAACATCGCCTTGCGCACCCGGTGCGCCTCCCCGTCCAGGGTGTGGACGGCGCCCTGGCCGAAGAGGGTGTCCAGGACCGGGTCGGGCAGGGCCGCGGTGCGTACGACGTGTTGCTCGTCGTAGAAGAAGGAGACCGCGTCCGGGCCGCGCAGGGCGATCGCGGGCCGCCCCATCAAGCGGGTTCGGACGGTGCCGTCCATGCTGTGACGCATCCGGTTGGGTAGCCACGCGTAACCGCGCAGCAGGAGTGCGAGCGTGCTGTCGTTCCACTGGGCGGCGCCGGATTTCTTGAAGGAGGGCATGGAGCGCGCGTACCCGGCACGGACCAGGGCACGCGTGCCACAGCCCGGTGTCACTCGTGTGAGGTCGTGTCGTGCGGTGCCATCTGCGTCAAACGCGTTGGGCGCGGTGGAGGAGGGCGTGGAGGCCGTGCGCGCGCAGGGCGGCCCGGGCGGCGTTCGCTCCGGGTGCGCCGTGGACGCCGCCGCCGGGGT
This sequence comes from Streptomyces sp. NPDC058157, assembly GCF_042884105.1. Lineage (NCBI taxonomy): Bacteria > Bacillati > Actinomycetota > Actinomycetes > Kitasatosporales > Streptomycetaceae > Streptomyces > Streptomyces sp. NPDC058157. Next base: position 40,519 of record NZ_JBHVUQ010000023.1, on the reverse strand, counting down.
GGGCGGCCGCGGAGGCTGCGATGCGCTCCGCCTGCGCTTCGATCCGGTCGGCCATGGCTTCCTGTTCGGGGGTGTCCCAGCGGCCGGTGATGCGGTCGGGGCCGGAGTCGGAGGTGATGTGCTGCGGGAGGCGGGTGTAGGCCCACGCCGATTCCGTGCCGGCCGGCGAGCGGGTGGGGTCCGCGGTGGTCAGCTGGCCGAAGAGGGCGAACGGTGCGTCGGGGACCTGCCCCATGGCGATCTGGGCGGCGAACCGGGTCCGCCCGTCGACACCGTCGGCCCCATGGACTGTCCCCGCTCCGGTGGCTTGAGGCGCCGTCCACGGAACCGGGCCGGTCAGCGCCCAGCCGACCTTGAACGTCGCGAAGTCGTAGCAGAGCCGGGATCCGACCTCCGGCCGGCCCTGATCGAGCGGTCTCGATGCGGACGGGCCCACCACCCACTGTCGGTACCGGGACTCCTGCTGCCGGAGAGGCGGATGTACGGCGCACCGGGCGGTAGGGCCCGGCCGTGCGGTGTCCCGCGTCAGCGGCCGAGGGCGTTCTTGAGCTGCTGCTTGGTCATCGTGGAGCGGCCTTCGATGCCCCGCTTCTTCGCCTCCTGGTACAGGTCGTCCTTCGTGCGTGCGGAGGAGCTGCCGCCGCCGGACTTCTCGCCGCCGCGTTGCGAGGCGGACTTGCCCTGGGTGGAGCTGCTGCTCGCGGTCCTGCTCTCCCCGGAACGGGCGCGTTCCTTGTTCACGGTTCGGGAGGCCATCTCCTTGGCGCGGCCCTCCGACATGCCGCGCTTCTCGCCCGACTCCTTGATGTGCTCGTACTGACGCTCGCGCTTGGGGCTGGAACCTCGGGGCATGACGGAACCCTTCATCGACGGTGTGATGTCACGGTCATGGTGCGCGTACCCCGATAACGTTGCATCTCACGCAATTCGGACCCGCAGCTTTTCCCGGGAGGTCGGGCTTCGCCGTTCGTCGCGGCGCGGGTTCCGCTTGTACCGTCGTTCCGGAAGGAGACCTGGTGCAGACGTTCCTTCCGTTTGCGTCGTTCGACGCCTCGGCGGCCGTGCTGGACGTACGACGGCTGGGCAAGCAGCGGGTCGAGGCCGTGCAGGTGCTGCGTGGCCTCGTCGTTCCGGGGTACGGATGGCGCAGGCACCCGGCGGTGCGGATGTGGGCGGGCTACGAGGAGGCACTCGTCCGGTACGGGCTGGAGATCTGCCGGGTGTGGACCGCGGAGGGCCGCGCCGATACCTGTGCCGTCACCCTGGTCCAGGACTTCGGAGCGTGGCGGCGGCCGGGAGGCGTCCCACGGACGCAGGAGCAGCTGGCCGCCGACGGGGACCTGCCGCCGTGGCTGGGTGCGGAGGACTTCCACCGGAGCCATCAATCCGCACTGGTGCGCAAAGACCCGGCCTTCTACCGGGAGCGCTTCCCGGCGGTACCGGACGACCTGCCGTACGTATGGCCCCGGTCCGACCGGGAGACGGACGGGACTCCGTGAGCACCGGCCCCTTCGGAGAGGGAATCGGCCCTAGCCCGCGAGCACCCGCGCTCTCGTACGGGTGACCAAGGACCGCACGAAGCGCCGCGGCCCGCGAAGTCAGAGGCCCTCCGCCGCCTTCTCCCGCTGGCGGGCCCAGGCCCGGGCGGTGAAGCCGGCATCGCTGAGGACGTCGGCAGCCGTGCAGGCCAGGGCTTCGGCGGCAGCCAACATCACCTCGCGCGCCCGTTCCGAGGCGGCGGCATGCGCGAAGGCCGGGGTGTGGTCCGACGCACCGTCGCCCAGGATGGCGACGAACGGATGGATGGCGGGCACGCGGCTGCTGACGTCGCCGATGTCGGACGAGCCGAGGAACACCCCGCCGACGGGCTGGGTGAGTCGGATACCCGAGCGTGCGATGTGCAGGGCGAAACGGTCCGAAAGGACGTCGTTGTCCCGGAAGTGCGCGTAACCCCTGCCCAGGCGGGCCACCTCCACCGCGGTGCCGGTCGCGGCCGCCACCCCTTCCGCCCACGCGCCGACCTCGGCCATCAGGGCATCGAGGGCGGTGGTCGTGGCCGCGCGCAGGCCGAACAGGCCTTCGGCGAAGGCCGGCACGATGTTGGTCGCACTGCCTCCTTCGGTGACGATCCCCTGGACGTGTGAGCCGGACGGCAACCGCCGGCTCATCACGGCGGCCGTGTTGAACAGCTGGATGAGGGCGGCCAGGGCATCGATCCCCCGGGTCGGATCGCCCGTCGGGTGCGCCGCCCGACCGTGGAAGGCCACGCGCACCTGGGTCTGCGCGGTCAGCGGCGCCCATGACCAGTCGTGCACGCCGGGGTGGAACATCAGGGCGGCGTCCACATCATCGAACACCCCGGCCTCGGTCAAGGCGACCTTCGCCCCTCCCCGCTCCTCCGCCGGCGTCCCCACGGCGAGCACCGTGCCCTCGAACCCTTCCTCCAGGACGCTGCGCAACGCCAGTGCGGCTCCCAGCCCGGCCGCGGCGATCAGGTTGTGTCCGCATGCGTGCCCCAGCTCCGGCAGCGCGTCGTACTCCAGCAGCAGCGCCACGCACCGCCCCCGCCCCTTCGCCGCGCGGGCCACGAAAGCCGTGTCGACTCCGGCGGTCCCCTGCTCGACGGTGAACCCCGCCCGCCGGAGTTCGCCGGTGAGCAGCCGGGCCGCACCATGTTCCTCGTAGGCGAGCTCGGGGTTCGCGTGCAGGGCGCGGCTGACGGCCCAGAGATCGTCCGCCCGGCGGCCGCACTCCCGCTGCAGCCGCCCGTAGAGGTCGTCGGACGGTTCGCCCACGTCGCCCTTCGCGTCACGGTCGCCCATGTCGTCTCCTCGTCTCCTCGTCGCCCCGCCCCCGCTCCTGTCCCGAGTTCGCCCGATTACGCCCTTCCGCGATGACGGCCGTTTCCGCGAGGGGCGCGGGGGCAGCCGCAGGACATGGACCAGTCGAAGGCACCGGTACTCGATGCGTTGGCCGCCTATCACGCGAGCGGTCAGACCCCGTTCACACCCCCGGGACACAAGCAGGGCCGGGGCACCGATCCCAGGGTGCTGGCCGTGCTCGGCGAAGCGGTGTTCCGCTCCGATGTGCTCGCCACCAGCGGCCTGGACGACCGTACGTCGTCCCGCGGCGTACTCGAGGAAGCACAGGCGCTGATGGCGGACGCCGTCGGTGCGGACCATGCGTTCTTCTCCACCTGCGGCAGCTCGCTGTCGGTGAAGTCGGCCATGCTGTCGGTCGCGGGCCCGCACGAGAAGCTGCTGGTGGGCCGGGACGCGCACAAATCCGTGGTGTCGGGCCTGATCCTCTCGGGCATCCGGCCCGTCTGGGTGGACCCGCAGTGGGACGCCGAGCGCCACCTCGCCCATCCGCCGGACGCCGAGGCGTTCGAGGCGGCTTTCGCCGAGCATCCCGACGCCCGTGGCGCCCTCGTCACCACCCCCACCCCCTACGGCACCTGCTCGGACCTGGCCGCGATCGCCGAGGTCTGCCACCGCCGGGGGAGGCCCCTCATCGTCGACGAGGCGTGGGGCGCCCACCTGCCCTTCCACCCGGATCTGCCCACCTGGGCGATGGACGCCGGGGCCGATGTGTGTGTCACCTCCGTCCACAAGATGGGCTCCGGCCTGGAACAGAGCTCCGTCTTCCATCTCCAGGGCGACCTGGTCAGGCCGGAGGTGCTCAAGAGCCGCGAGGACCTGCTGGGGACCACCAGTCCCTCGTCGCTCGTCTATGCCGCGCTGGACGGCTGGCGCCGGCAGATGGTCGAGCAGGGCCAGGACCTGTACGACCACGCGCTCGCCCTCGCCCGGAAGACCCGCGAGCGGATTTCCCGCATCGACGGGATGCACGTGCACGGCCGCGAGGACTTCTGCGGACCGGGCCGGGCGGCGGACATGGACCCCCTCCAGATCATCATCGACATCAGCGCGTGGGAGGTCACCGGCTATCGCGCCGCGGACTGGCTGCGCGACGAGCACCGGATCAACCTCCACATCGCCGACCACCGCCGCATCAGCGCACAACTCACCCACGCCGACGACGGCGACACGGCGGAGCTGCTGCTGAACGCGCTGACCGACCTGGCCGCGCACGCCGCGGAGCTGCGGACCGGACAGCCCGTGGAGGTTCCGCCGCCGCCGAGGCTGCGGCTGGAGCAGGCCGTGCTGCCCCGTGACGCCTTCTTCGGCCGGACGGAGCAGGTCTCCTGGCAGGAGGCGGACGGCCGGATCGCGGCCGAGATGCTGACCCCGTACCCGCCCGGCATCCCGGCGGCCCTGCCCGGCGAGCGCCTCACCGCCGACGTCCTGCGCTACCTGCGGACCGGCGCGGAGGCCGGGATGGTCGTACCGGACGCGGTCGACACGGAGGTCACGAGCGTCCGCGTGCTCTGCGAAGAGTGACCACGGCGCGGACGGAGTAGCCGGGGCCCGGCTGTCTGAGGGACCAGAGGCGGGCAGCGACGAGAACGGGATGATCGCCGGAACGAACGCTGTATGAGGTCACCCACCCTGGGCAGCCGCCGTATGACGTCCAAGAAGCGGCCTTACGGGGCCCACAGCTCCCCGGAGGTTCACCATGTCCGGTACGGCCCTCACCTTGGGAACTCTCCCCCACCGGGATCCGGCCCCAGGACCACCGGACCGGAGGAGCGTCCGGCAGGTGACGCCGCACGTCCGCCACGGCCGCACGGCTGCCGGACCGAAGCTCAACGCGTGCCGCGGTGACGGCCGGTTCAACCGCCCTGGGCCACGGGCCCAGCGGTGACACGTCAAGAGGCGCGTGCCGTGCGGCCCGGACGGGAGCCGGCGCAGCGGACGCAGGTGGTGGCCGCGGGGCGAATCGCCAGGCGTTCGGGCGGAATCGTCCCGCCGCAGCCTTCGCAGCGTCCGTACCGACCTGCTTCGAGTCGTTCCAGGGCCCGGTCCAGTTCGTCCAGGTGCTCGCGTGCCTGCGCGATCAGGGAGGCCACGTGGGCTCGTTCGAAGGCGGTGGTGCCGCCCTCGGGGTCGTGTTCGTCGTCCACGGCCACCAGGGCGTTCGCCGCCACGATCCCGTCGAAGTCGCGGCTCAGCGCGGCCAGCCGCACGAGGGTGTCGGCGCGGTCGGCCGCGAGGCGCGTGCGGATCGAGAGAGCGGCCGGACCAGGCACGTCGGGGACGGACGGGTTCACTTGCGCTCACCTCTGCCTGCCAGCAGGCGCCCGAGTGGCCAGGTGGTGATCAGCCGGTCGGCCCCCAGCCCGATGCGGGCCGCGCGGGCGTATCCGGTGCTCTGCCAGTGCAGTTGTTCGGGCGCGTGGGCGTCGGTGTCCACGGCGAAGAGGCAGCCCGCGGCGGCGGCTTGCACGAGGAGGTCGTCCGGGGGGTCGCGCCGCTCGGGGCGGCAATTGATCTCCACGGCGGTGCCCGCTTCCGCGCAGGCGGCGAACACGGCTTCGGCGTCGAAGCGGGACTGCGGGCGTCCCCGGCCGGTGATGATCCGACCGGTGCAGTGCCCCAGGACGTCGACGCGTGGATTGCGCACGGCGGCCAGCAGGCGGGCGGTCATCGGCCCGGGCTCCGAGCGGAGCTTGGAGTGCACGGACGCCACGACGACGTCGAGACGGCCCAGCAGGTCTTGGTCCTGGTCGAGTGAGCCGTCGTCGAGGATGTCGCACTCGATGCCGGTCAGCAGCCGGAAGCCCGGGCCCAGCCCGGAATTCAGGGCGGCCACAGCCTCCAGCTGGTTCTCGAGCCGCTCGGCGCTCAGCCCGTGGGCGATCGTCAGCCGCGGCGAGTGGTCGGTCAGGACGGCCCACCGGTGGCCCAGGGCGCGGGCCGCGTCTGCCATGTCCTCCAGCGGGCTGCCGCCGTCCGACCAGTCCGAGTGCAGGTGGCAGTCCCCGATGCTCGCGGCCGCGAGCTCCCAGCCGAGGCGGGCGTCCGGGCCGGCTTCGGTCTCCAGGCGGGCCAGGTAGCGCGGTACCGCCCCGGTCGACGCCTGGGCGATCACCTCGGCGGTGACCGGCCCCACGCCGCGCACCTCTGCGGCCCGCGCGGCGTCCACCGGACCCGGTGGCAGGCCGCGAACGGCGTCGGCCGCCGTGTGGAAGGCCCGCACCCGGTAGGGGGACGCCCCGCGCCATTCGAGGAGGAAGGCGATCCGGCGCAGGGCTTCGTCCGGGGTCATGGCAGCGGGGTCCACACCGGTCCCGGCGCCACGGCGTTGACCCGGATACCACGCTCGGCGAACATGTGGGCCAGGCCGTGGGTGGACGAGATGATCGCGGACTTGGTCATGGCGTGGTCGAGGAGGTGCGGACTCGGCTGGTAGCCCTGTACCGAAGCCGTGTTGATCACCGAGCCGCCGCGCGGCATGTGGGCCAGGGCGGTCTTGGTGAGCCAGAACATCCCGTCCAGCAGGCCGTGGCCCCGGTAGGTCTCCTCACCGTGGTCGGGGCGGGGGTCCATCCCCTCGGTCGAGCCGGAATGGTCGTCCTGGTCCTGCTCGGGAAACGGGGGCCCGGCGTGAAGACTCACCGGATCTGTGGGACGGGCCTGCTCGTCGGAGGACATCGTGATTCTCCTTCCGACACGGTCGGGCGTGGCACGGGTCAGGGAATAGGCGGGTACAGAAGTGCTGGGGGCGGCGCGCGAGGTGCGCGGCGGGCGCGGCGCGGGCGCGGGTGGCTTCCGTGCCTACTCGCCCGAGCCGGGCTCGGCCATGCGGCGGTGTCCTTCCGCTGTGAGGCTGTCGGGGAGGATCTTGTCGGCCATGCCCTGCGCCCGGGTCTTCAGCGATCCGGCGACGACCTTGTCCTTGCCGGCGAAGAGGGCGTCGAGGCCTTGTTCGGCCACCTGGGCGGGATCGTCCTTCTCACCGCTGCCGACCTTGGTGTCCTCCATGTCGGCACGCCGGAAGAAGTCGGTGTCGGTGGGGCCGGGCATCAGGGCGGTCACCGTCAGGGGAGTGTCCTTGAGCTCGTTCTGCAGGGCCTGGGAGAAGGACTGCAGGAACGACTTGGAAGCGTTGTATACGGCGTGGAACGACCCCGGCATCGTGGAGGCGATGGAGGACGTGATCAGCATCCGTCCCGCACCCGCCGCGGCCATCGACCGCAGCAGCCGCTTGGCCAAGTGCACCGTGGAGCGGACGTTCAGGTCGACTATCTCGAACTCGTCCTCAAGGTCCGTGTCGAGGAAGGCTCCTCCTTCGCCGACGCCGGCGTTCAGGGCCGCCACGGCCACCGGGCGCCCGCAGGAGGTCACCGCTCCGACGAACCGTTCCGCCTCGTCGTAGCTGCGCAGGTCCGCCCGCACGGCCTGCACGCAGGCTCCGCTCTCCCGCCCGATCTCCTCCGCGGCGGAACGGAGCCGCTCGCCGTCGGCGGAGTTCACGATCAGGTCGAAGCCTCGCCCGGCGAGCTGCCGGGCGAGCTCGAATCCGATGCCACTGGACGCGCCGGTCACCACCGCAAGTTCTCGGTTCTGGGTCATGGACCGCGCCTACCCGAGTCAGGCGGGAGATACCTGGGCATCGAGGGCAAATCTGAAGCCAAGGCGGCTTCGCCACCCGTCGGACCCGCCGTGCCGGCGGCCCGTACGACGAGGGTGAGGGCGGCCGCTGCGGTCTTGAACTGCGGCTGCTTGGAGACGGGATCCCAGTGGGTGGGGATCGTCTCGTTCGCGGCGCGCCCCGGGGCGCCGGGGGCCGGGGCGTTGCCGGCCGGTGTGTCCCAGTAGCCGTAGTGGAAGGGCACGAACAGGACGCCCGGGCGGACCGCCCCGATGCGCAGCCGTCCGCGCAGGGTGCCGCACCGGGTGGTGACGTCGACGAGGTCTCCTTCCGCCAGTTTGAGGCGGGTGGCGTCGGCGTCCGCGATCTGCACCCACACGTCCGGGGCGGCGGCCACGAGTTGGGGTACCCGTCCGGTTTTGGTGCGGGTGTGGAAGTGGTAGAGGGTGCGTCCGGTGGTGAGCTGGAAGGGGTGGTCATCGTCCGGCCATTCCTTCGGCGGGACGTAGGGGGCAGGCCTGATGAGCGCCTTCCCGTCGGGGTTGACGGACCGGTACCAGTCCTCGCCCAGTGGTTCTCCGGTCACCAGGTCCTTTCCGTACGTCTCGCACAGGTCCGGGTGGGCCCAGGCCGGGCCGTCGCCGTAGAGGCGGTCCGTGCCGTCGGGGGAGTCCTCGGCGCACGGCCACTGGATGCCGCTCGGGCCGCGGAGCTTCTCGTAGCTCAGGCCGGTGTAGTCGCAGGGCCGTCCGGCGCTGCACCGCTTCCACGCCTCGAACGCCTCCTCCGGGCCAGTCCAGTGGACCAGGCGGCCGCCGTCCTTGTCCTGGAAGCCCATGAGGGCCGCGTAGTCGAGGAAGATGTCGAGGTCGGGGCGGGCATCGCCGGGCGGGTCCACGGCCTTCTCGGACAGGTGGACGGTGCGGTCGGCGTTGGTGAAGGTGCCCGTCTTCTCGCCCCAGGTCGCCGCGGGCAGCACCACGTCGGCGAACTGGGCGGTCTCGGTCAGGAACAGGTCCTGGACGACCGTGAACAGGCCCTCCCGGGAGAGGATCGAGCGGATCCGGGCGAGTTCGGGCAGGGACACGGCAGGGTTGGTGGCGCTGATCCACAGCATCCGTACCGTGCCCTGCTCCGCCAGGCGGAAGATCTCCATGGCGTGGGTGGGCGGTGCGTCGTGGGGGATGGCCGACGGTTCCACGTTCCAGACCCGTGCGAGGTCGGCCACGTGGTCGTCGTTCTGCCAGTTCCTGAAGCCCGGCAGGTCCCCGTCGGCTCCGCACTCGCGGGTGTTCTCCGCGGTGGGCTGCCCGTTCATCTGGAGCACACCGGCCCCGGGGCGGCCGAGCATGCCGCGGACCAGGTGCAGGTTGTTGACCTGGACGGCCGCGGCGGTCGCCTGGTTTGCCTGGTAGAACCCCTGCAGCACGGTCGACAGCAGGCGGTCGGCGGTGCCGAGCAGCTCGGCGGCCTCCTCGATCGCGGCCGCCGGCACGTCGCAGATGCCGGAGGCCCACCGGGACGTGCACGATGCGACCTGCTTGCGCAGGGCCTCGAAGCCGACCGTGTGGCGGTCGATGAACCCGGGGTCCGTCCAGCCGTTGCGGATGACCTCGTGCAGCAGGGCGTTGAGCAGCGCCACGTTCGTGCCGAGGCGGGGTGCGAGGTGTACGGAGGCCCGGCGCGCCACGGGGGTGAGCCGCGGGTCGACACACAGCAGCCGCGGCGGGTCGGGGCCGTCCAGCCGGTCCAGGATCCGCATCCACTGGACGACCTGGGTCTCGGCGATGTTGTGCCCGAACAGGGCGATCGCGTCCGCGTGGTCGATGTCCCCGTACGAGCCGGGCTGTCCGTCGCTGCCGAAGGACTCCTTCAGCGCCTCCGCCGCCGTCGCCGTGCACAGACGGGTGTTGCCGTCCAGATGAGGGGTGCCGATTCCGGCGCGCGCGAGGACGGCGAGGGTGTAGTACTCCTCCAGGAAGAGCTGCCCGGAGGTGTAGAACGCGACCGACTCCGGCCCGTGAGAAGCGATGAGCTCCCTCGACTTGGCGACGATGCGGCCCATCGCCGTGGGCCAGTCGCTTTCGACGAGGCGCCCGGCCTCGCGCACCAGCGGCCGGGTCAGGCGGTCCGCGGAGCCGTTGGCCTGCCAGGCGTACAGGTCCTTCGGCTCCAGCCGGCCCCGGTTGACCCGGTCGCCGGCCCGGCCGCGGACCCCGACGATCCGTCCGTCCCGGACGGCTATGTCCATCGCGTCGCCGTCGGAGTGCAGCAGCGAAGCCGCCCGCACCCACGCGCCGACGTCTTCCTCGGACACGCCCTCGGCCAGACAGGAGTCCGTACGCACGGGCCACCGCCCGCCCCGCCCGTAGGGGGTGCGGGCTCCCCAGGGGTCGGTGATCCGATCGCCGGACACCTCCACCGGATTCCGCCTCACAGCCGCCCCTCTCCGTCGCGCGGCGCCGGCGGCGCCGGCCTTTCGATGAGCGGCGTCTACCCGCGGCAAACGACCTGACACGGCTCGCCCCTCAGGCGTAACGGGCGTTGAGCGGGGCAGGCGCCGAAGGGGGCCGGCCCCCTGACCGCATCAATGGCGAGCCGGAAGGAAGACGAACGATGGCCGCACCCGATCCCCCGCGCCATGTCACCGGGACTGTCCTGCGGCCCATCGGCACGCCCGTGCCGGTGGGTTTCCTGGCGCTGGCGGGCGCAGCCTTCGTCACCGCCGCCCTGCAGCTCGGGTGGGCGCCGCCCGCCGAACGGCAAGCCGTCGCCGTGGTCATGGTCGCCTTCGCCTTCCCTCTGCAACTCTTCGCGTCCGTACTGGGCTTTCGAGCCCGGGACACCGCCTTCGGCACGGCCATGGCCGTCCTGGCCGGAAGCTGGCTGGTCCAGGGCGCCCTTCTGGGTACCGGGCCCGTGCCCGGCACGCGGCACGTGCTCGGCCTCTTCCTGATGGTCACCGCCGCGAGTCTGCTGGTACCCATCGCCGCTGCCGGTACCGGCAAGATCGCGGCCACCCTTGTGATCGGCTGCGCCGCACTGCGTCTGGGCGCGGCCGGGCTGCACGAGCTGACCGGGGGACCGGGATGGGAAGACGCGGCCGGCCTCATCGGACTCGTCCTGACGGCGACCGCCCTGTACGCGGCCGCCGCCTTCGCCCTGGAGGACACCCGACATGGGGCCCTCCTTCCGGTAGGACGCCGCGGCCCCCGATCCGACGCGGTCCGTCAAGGGGCCGAGCCGGGAGAACGCCCAGAGCTGTGACTGGGCGCGGCAGTCTTCCGTGCGCCGACGCCCTTGCCCGCGCCAGGAGCGGTTGAAGCCTGCCGGGGCCGTTCGGGTGGGGCCCGCCCGTCGGGCAGAACGGCGGTGCCGGCTCGATGGTGCGCCTCGTTGTCCCCGGCCAGGGACACCGCGCCGGTGACGTCGCGTACGGGCTTCAGGAACAGGTATGCGCTTGGTGACGGGCCTGCCGGATCCCCGCTGCCTGACACACCAGCGCCCGGACCCCAACCATCCGGCGTAGCTGCCGGGCCGGCGTAGCCTCGTCACCCGAAGGGGCGGCGGTGGTGTACCTCCTGGCGGCGCCGACCGGGGCCGTGCGCAGGGACGGAGCGTCGGGCCGCCGGATTCCCCCTGCCTGGCGGTGGGGTCGTGCCAGTCCACGCACCAGGCGGCCAGGGGCGTCCGTGCGCCTGCTTCGTCGAATCAGCCAGGGGTGGGCTGCTTGGAGCTGCTGGTGGAGGGCAGGCGCTCGCATACCGGGCTGCCGGGCCGACCGCGCGGCCGATCGAATCCGAGGAGAGATCATGACTACCGCACGCGAGATCATGACGCCGGACGCCACCTGCATCGGTGCCGACGACAGCATCCTGGACGCTGCGAAGAAGATGACGAGCCTCGGGGTGGGCGCCCTGCCGATCTGCGGCAGCGACCAGCTCCTCAACGGCATGTTCACCGACCGCGACATCGTCGTGAAGGTCCTCGGCGCCGGGAAGGACCCCCGCCACCTGCCTGGCCGGCGAACTCGCCCAGGGCGAGGCGGTCACCATCGGCGCGGACGACGACGCCGCCGAGATCCTCAGGACCATGTCCGAGCACAAGGTCCGCCGCCTGCCCGTGATCGACGGCCACACCCTCGTCGGCGTCGTCGCCCAGGCCGACGTCGCCCGCGCCCTGCCCGACGCGCAGGTCGGGGAGCTCCTCGAAGCCCTTTCCAGCTGACATGTGACCGAGGAGGCGAGCCGAGATGAAGGCCGTGACCTGGCAGGGCCGCCGCAAGATCGAGGTGACGGACGTCCCGGATCCGCAGATCGTCGACCCCACCGATGCCGTGATCGAGGTGACGACGACCGGACTGTGCGGATCCGATCTGCACCTGTACGAGGTGCTCGGGCCGTTCCTGGACGCGGGCGACATCCTGGGACACGAACCCATGGGAGTGGTTGCCGAGGTGGGGCCACAGGTCCGGGACCTGAAGCCCGGCGACCGGGTCGTCGTACCGTTCAACGTGTCCTGCGGGACCTGCTTCATGTGCGTGCGCGGCCTGCACTCGCAGTGCGAGACCACCCAGGTCCGCGAACACGGCAGCGGCGCGAGCCTGTTCGGATACACCAAGCTCTACGGCCAGGTCCCCGGCGGCCAGGCCGAGTACCTGCGTGTCCCCTTCGCCGACACCCTCCCGATCCGGGTTCCCGAGGGACCGCCCGACGAGCGGTTCGTATACCTGTCGGACGTCCTGCCCACCGCCTGGCAGGCCGTCGTCTACGCCGACGTACCGTCCGGAGGCAGCATCGCCGTCCTGGGCCTCGGGCCCATCGGCGACATGTGCACCCGCATCGCAGCCCACCGCGGGGCCGGCAGGGTGATCGGCGTCGACCTGGTGCCCGAACGGCTCGCCCGCGCCGCTGGCAACGGCGTACAGGTCCTCGACCTGCACCGGTACGGGGAGCAGCTCGTCGAGGCCGTCCGCGACGCCACCGGCGGCCGCGGCCCGGACGCCGTGATCGACGCCGTCGGCATGGAGGCCCACGGCGGCGCCGCCGCCAGGGCCGCGCAGACCGCCACCGGCCTGCTCCCCGACGCCCTGGCCGCCGCACTGATGAAGAAGGCCGGCGTGGACAGCCTGGCGGCCCTGAAACTCGCCGTCGAGCTCGTACGCCGGGGCGGCACCATCTCCATCTCCGGGGTCTACGGCGGTGCCGCCGACCCGCTGCCGCTGCTGACGATGTTCGACAAGCAGATCCAGCTGCGCATGGGTCAGGCCAACGTCCGCCGCTGGGTCGACGACCTGCTCCCCCTGCTGACCGACGGGGACCCCCTCGGCGCCGAAGGCTTCGCCACCCACCACCTGCCCCTGGACGACGCCCCGCAGGCGTACGCGGACTTCCAGCAGAAGCGGGACGACATGGTGAAGGTCCTCTTCCATCCCTGACGGGCCGAACCGGTAAGGAGAGCCTCCAGGCCCCGTCGGTTTCCGGTACGAGGAGAGGTGATGTCGTGACGAGACACCCGGTAGTCGTCCGCCCGCCCGGACCGTGGTCGGCCTCGTAGTCGGTGGCTTCGTGCCAGGCGGGTTCAGAGATCTGTGGGTTCCCGTCGTTCCAGCGGTCGCAGCGCCGGGCCCTGGAGGACTTCGCCCTCGACGCCGAAGCGGGAGCCGTGGCAGGGGCACTCCCAGGTGCGCTCAGCGTTGTTGAAGGCGACCAGGCAGCCCATGTGGGTGCAGACGGCCGAGACGGCGTGCAGGTGGCCTCGGTCGTCGCGGTGTACGGCGCACGGCCCGTCGGCCGTGCGGACCACTGTTCCCGCGCCCGGCGGTAGCGTGCCGACGGGTCCGTTCGTACCGTCGCCCAGGGTGTCCAGGCGGTCTTTGACGAAGTGCTTGCCGGTCTCCCACTGGGCCTTCAGGAAGGCGGAGGCCGACCCGAGGACGGCACCTGAGCGGCCGGGGTCGTACAGGGCCGCCCACGGGTGTTCGGCTTCCGCGACGAGGGAAGCGATCAGTCGTCCGGCCAGGACCCCGCCGGTCATGCCCCACCCGGCGAAGCCGGTGGCCACGTAGAGGTTCTCGCCGGCGCGCATCCGGCCGATCAGGGGAAGGCCGTCGGTGGCGGCGTTGTCCTGCGCCGCCCACCGGTGGCTCACCTCGAATCCGGGGAAGCGCTCCTGGGCCCAGGACAGCAAGCGGGCGTACCCGGCTTCCGTGTCCCAGCCGGTGCCGGGGGTGAAGGCCTCTCCGGTGACGATCAGGAGCCGTTCGCCGTCGCCGAGGGGGGCGGTGCGGACGGACCGCTTGCCGCCCTCCCTGGTGATGTACATGCCCTCCGGATCCAGGCTGGAGGGGAGCGGGCCCGCGATCACCAGGTCGCGGTGCTGGGTGAGCCGGGTGGCGAGGACGGCGTGGTCGAAGACCGGGTGATGGGTGGCCACGATCACGTGGCGGGCGCGGACGGTGCCGCCGGAGGAGGTCGTGAGGCGGCACGGGTCGCCCTCCTCCACCTCGGTGACGCGTGTGTTCTCGTGGAGGCGGCCGCCCCTCGCGACGAGGTCCTCCACGATCCCCCGCAGGTACGCCAGAGGGTGGAACTGGGCCTGGTCCTCGACCCGGACGGCACCCGCGACCGGGTACGGCAGGCCCGTCTCGGTGACGAAGGAGGCGTCGAGCCCCGCCGCCCGGGCGGCATCGGCCTCGGCGCGGAGTGCCTTGACCCCCTCGGGATCCTCGCAGTACGTGAGGGCAGGCCGGCGCTCCAGGTTGCAGTCCGTGCCCAGGTCCCGGGCCACGTCGATGATGTGCTGCAGCGCGGCGCTCTGGGACGCCGCGTAGAGCCGGGCCGCGTCCTCCCCGTGTTCGTTCCGCAGCGTGTCGTAGACGGTGGTGTGAAGGGCGGTGACCTTGCCGGTGGTGTGGCCCGTCACGCCTCCCGCCAGCCCTCCGGCTTCCAGCAGTACGACGCTCACTCCGGCGCGGGTGAGTTCCCAGGCCGTACTGAGGCCTGCGATTCCGCCGCCGATCACGGCCGCGTCCGCCTCGGTGTCGGCGGTCAGCGGGGCGAAGGAGGGCAGGGCGGTCGTCTGCATCCAGTAGGACTCGTTGTCTTCGTGGATCGGGGTCATGCCCCGCGCCTGCCCGGGAAGCGTGCTGCGATGCGCAGCGCCCGTTGACGCTACCTCGGGCTCCGACGCGGAACGCCCGCCGGAGAGCGGGTATCACGGCTGCGACATCGATGGATCGTGGCGGAAGCGGTGGACGGCCGGGCCCGGCCGTCCACTCACGGTCTGCGCCACACGTCGCTCTCCAGGTGCGAGCCCGCCATCGGCCCCATGCGCAGCCTCCCGCCGCGACCTCGCGCGCGTCACCGGACGTCCGAGCGGGATCCCGGGCCGTTCCACGGAGCGCACGTCGATGTCCTCTTGGCCGGCATGACCTGGGTGAGCAGGGCCGGACCAGCTTTGGCCGCGCAGTACGGGGCAGTGCCCACTGGGGGTTGATGCTCGTGCACCGAGGTGATCTTGACGATGCGGCCGCCCCGCCCCTGCTTGATCATCCAGCGGGCGGCGCGCCGGCCGCACAGCAGCGGTCCGACCAGATCCACGTCCAGGCCCCGGCGCACGCCCCGCTCATCCGCTCGCCGGCTGAGCCCCGCGGGCGCCCCCCCTCGTAGTCTCCAGCCCCGATCTTCGGTAGGCGGTCACCGCCGGTCCGCCAGGAAGCCGGGGGCGGACCGGCACCGCCGCCGGCGCCCGCGGGGCTCAGCCGGCGAGCGCGACGAGCCTTCGGTACCCCACGCGAAGAACAGCTCGTGGAAGACCACCCGCGCTGCCTCGCGGGGAAGCGCCCGCACCAGTCCCTCCTCGGTGAGGTCGCCCTCCAGGTCCGGCACCAGCACTCCGGTGGGGCCTTCGACGCGGAGGATCACCGTATTGATCTCGCGCGCGTCTCCTTCAGGCGGTGGACGGCATTCAGGCAGCCTTGCGACAGACCGACCGGGCTGCTCATGGAGAACCTCGTTCCGCCCGGGGCCGACGCCCGCGGGGGCCGCTCACTTGCTGTCCGCGCTCGGTACGGCGAGGGGGTCCCGCGGGGCCTTGCGCTTCTCGGATTCCAGCCGGTCGCCGAGTTCGGTGAGCCTGTTGCGCCCCATGGCCTTGCGCACGTCGGGGAACCACTCCTGTTCCTCTTCTTCGACGTGGTGGCGCACGTTCTCCATCAGGACGCTCATCTTGGCCTTGAACCGCTCGTCGGACGGGTCCATGCCCTTGATCTCGGACAGCATCCACACCACGGCGTGGTGCTCCTCGATGCTCTCCAGGATGTGGTCGGTGGTGTCGGGGGCGGCCTCGCGGGCGGCGGGGTAGAAGACCTGCTCCTCGATCCAGGCGTGCACCGTCAGCTCCTCGATCACCTCGTCGGCGATGGACCGCCGCTCGGACAGATCGTCGTCGCCGGTCTTCTCGAACCGTTTGAAAAGCTTCTCCACCGTCTTGTGGTCCTCACGGAGCAGCACGATCGCGTCCATGTACGCCTCCTCCACTGGGGTGTGCCGGGCGTCGGCCGGGCACCGACACCCACCCTCGCCCGCCGGACCCTGCAGCCCTGACCTTTTCCCGCCGGACACCCGGGAGACCGCCCGCCCGGACCAGCACTGCGCCCAGCACACAGGTGACTCTCCGTGCTCGGATGGCAGCGACACTCACGGCCCCGCAGCTGTGGAGCCGTGACGCCATGGGCCACGACGTGACCGCCTCGCCCAGCCGAGCGTCCCCGCGACGTCGCGCACGCTGCACCGCGAGGCCGCCGACGCCTACGTACGGCCGCCGCCCGCCGAAAGACGACGCCCCGTCCTGTGCCGGGACCGACACGGACCCGATCCGCGCTCCGACGCCCCGATGCCTGAGCGCCGACCTCGTCTACCCATGGCCTGGACCATGGCGTCCTGGAAGGCCGCGGCACTGAGCGGGCCTCCGACGCTGGTTGGCTCCCAGCGGCGCGGGCAGGCGCCCGGCGTGACCGAAAGCACCGGAACGGACCGGACGGCACTCATCGTGATCGACATGCTGAACACCTACGAGCACGAGGACGCCGAGGTACTCGTGCGGTCCGTTCGCGAGGCACTTCCGGGCATCGGGGCGCTCCTCAGGCGAGCGCGGGACGCCCGCGCGCCCGTCGTCTACGTGAACGACAACTTCGGCCGCTGGCGTTCCCACCACGGTGAGATCCTCGAAGCCGCCCTCAGCGGCCGCTACTCCGACCTGGTCGAGCCGATCGCACCTGACGGGGATGACCTCTTCGTCGTCAAGGCCAGGCACTCCGTCTTCTTCGAAACCCCCCTGGCCTACCTGCTGGGCCAGCTCGCTGTCAGGCGGGTGGTGCTGTGCGGGCAGGTGACCGAGCAGTGCGTGCTGTACTCGGCCCTGGACGCCCACATCCGGCACCTCGACGTCATCTGCGCCCTTGACGCGGTCGCCCACATCGATGCCGACCTCGCCGAGGCGGCTCTGCGGATGATGGAACGCAACATGGCGGCTGAGCTTCGCCCGAGCGGCGAGGTCTCCTTCGGGGCCGCCCCCTCAGGCTGACCGCGGCACGTACGGCACCTGCCGGGGCGGCCCGCCGCTCGGTCGACGAGGGGTGAGGCCGGCTGCGGCGGTGTGCCGGCCACTCCGACGCGGTCCCCGCGACGCCGGGCAGACGGTGGGCGTGGGCAACGAAGCTCGGCATCCAGGTGGGTGACGCTCCCGCCGACGGCGGCGTGTGCGGAGCTGGGGCAGCGGACCACCATGCGAGTGTGCTGGAACCCCTGCCACCTTTTGCACGTCAGGAGCCACCTGTGCTCGAACGTAAACAGCTCAAGGGCCGCATGCAGGTCACTTTCGTTCTCCCGGCAGACAGTCCGGACGGGCCGGTCAGCGTCGTAGGGGACTTCAACAACTGGAACCCTGCCGCCCACCCGCTACAGGCCCGGGGTGACGGCATGCGCGCCGCCACGGTCGTCCTGCCCACGCACAGCAGCCACTCCTTCCGCTACCTGGCGACCGGAAACCACTGGTTCGACGACGACCAGGCGGACGCCCATGACGGCTCCAACGGCCGTGTCAACACATGACGGGAAGCGCCCGGATGGATGCGATCGTGCTGAAGCTGACCGGCCCCGCCTGGACCGAGGAGAAGGTGTTCCACGCCGCCGCCCGCGAGGCCGCACCGGAGCAGGCACCGTGCGACCCGCCGGCTGTTTCCAGCGCCGCATCGAAGTGATCCGATCACGGCGCCGAGCAGAGCGGCGACTGATGTGCGGGCTGCTCTCCGTGGTGGCGGTGCTCGGGGCGGCCGGGTGCGGTGCGCCGGCGGAACGGCAGGACGCCGCGGCCGCGGCCGGAGTCGCCTTCGAAGCCGCCATCACCTCGCAGGACCGTGCGCGTGCCTGCGAGCTGCTGGCACCGCAGACCCGTCAGCAGCTGGAGCAGGACGAGCGGAAGGGGTGCCCCACCGCGCTCGCCTCGCAGGAACTGCCGACAACCCACGGCATCCGGAAGGTCGAGGCGTACGGCCGGCAGGCGATGGTACGGATGGACGGCGACACCCTGTTCCTGTCGCTGTTCACCGCCGGCTGGAAGGTCGTGGCCGCGGGTTGCACGCCGCGCTCAGACCAGCCTTACCACTGCACGATCAAGGGGGCGTGAGTCGTCTTGCGGTTCCTCTTCGTCACCACCCTCGTCGTCATCCTCGGTGGACTCGGCTACTTCATCACCATCGGGGTACTCCAGCGATGACCGACGACCGCGAAGCACGCAGGGGGTTCTGGCGGCAGAACAGCCTGACCCTCGCCTTCGGCATCGCCTTCCTGGTGGTCCTCGCCTGCCAGGCGGTCACCGGGCACGCCGGATTCAACGAACAGATGACCGTGGACGGCCTCCAGCCCATCACTTTCGCCGACTACCTGGCGTCCTCGGACTTCGCCGTCGACGTGACCGAGAACTGGCAGTCGGAGTTCCTGCAGTTCTTCCTCTACATCTTCGGCACCGTCTACCTCGTCCAGCGCGGCTCCCCGGAGTCCAAAAAAGTCCACAAGGCGGGCACCGAAAGCGACGAGGAACAGCGCATGGGCGAGCACGCCCGCCCCGACTCGCCGCGCTGGGCCGGCACCGGTGACTGGCGCCAGAGCCTTTACGCACGCTCTCTGGGCACCGTCATGGGAACCCTGTTCGTGCTGTCCTGGACGGCCCAGTCCATCACCGGCACCGCCGCTTACAACGACCAGCAGCTCCGGCAGCTGGAGGACCCCGTCAGCTGGGCGGGATACCTCACCACCCCCGACTTCTGGGGCCGGACCCTCCAGAACTGGCAGTCCGAACTCCTCGCGGTCGCCGCCATGGTCGTCCTGTCGATCTACCTGCGCCAGCGCGGCTCTCCCGAATCGAAGCCCGTCGGCGCCGCCCACACCAGCACCGGCGTCGAAGGCTGACGCCCGTGTCCCGTTCCGCGGGCGAACCACCAGCAGTCGATGGGGCCATTCCCGGGCTCCTCACTGGCTCTCCGTGCGATGGGCGGTTCGCTGGACAGCGTGCCGTCACCGCCGTCGGCTACCCGCAGGGGTGCCACCCGTCGTCCGGGTCCGGCGGGACGAGGGTGCGTAGGGCTCGTTCGCGGATGAGGCGGCGGAAGCCGGGCAGTGTGTAGCGTTCGCCGGTGGCCATGCCAGGGCCGGGGATGCCGGCGATGTCGGCCATCAGCCGCTGGGGCTGTGTCTGCCATCCCGTGACCAGGACGCGCAGGCCCAGCAGTTCGGCCTGCTGCGACGACGGGTTCACCACGCTCGCGATCGCCATCTGGAACCCCGAACGCCTTTGGTCCAGGGAGGACGAGCTGACGGCGCTGGCGGACCGGATGGGCCATCCGGTGAAGCAGTTCCGGGCCCCCATGTGAACCTCGGCAGCTCAGGCGGTTGCCTGTTGCTCGGCTCAGGCTCGGTTCGTGGCCAGGCGGTAGGAGCCGGTGTCGGTAAAGGTCTTGGTCCAGCCGGAGAACGACTCGTTGGAGGCGATGCCGACGCTGCTCCCGGCCGACGAGGTGACGCGGAAGGTGGCCTTTCCGTGCCAGGTGCCGGTACCGATGTCGAAGTAATGGACGTGATTGGGCGCGTTCGTGCGGTGTCGAGGGATGCACTCGGGCTCCATGCTCACGCTGTGTACTGTCATCACGTTCTGCGATCGCTCACTCCCGGGCGCGAGCCACCGACCACGCCTTCCGCCGGATTGGCCGCCGGGATCGGTGACTTGATGGAGTCGCCTCAGCTCCTTCCCCGTCGACGTTGGCGAACGGGCGTGCGACCGTGGCGGCATATGCTGGCGCGGGCGGTGCCGTGCCGCCGCGCTTCACGGGAGGGACATCAAGAATGCCGAAGCGACGCATACGAAGCCGCCTCGCGGCCATGACGCTCATCACCGGCCTCACGCTGACCGGCTTCACGGGGGCGGCCTCCGCGGCCGAACCGGGCTCCGGCGCGAAGGGGGGTGCTCAGGGCAGCGGCGTGGCGGCGGCCGTGAGTGACCAGCCGCAGCGCGGCGTGGGCATCTGGGGGAGCTGACGCGGGGGCGGGGGGCCCCCGCGCGGGCCCCCCGGGGCCGGCCGGGGCCCCCCGCCCGGGCCCCCCCGCGGCCGCGCAGAGCC